>NZ_JBEOVW010000013.1:0-217749 GCF_040295705.1 Micromonospora sp. NPDC002717
GTACCCCGAAGGGCCTTTCCGCTCGACTTGCATGTGTTAAGCACGCCGCCAGCGTTCGTCCTGAGCCAGGATCAAACTCTCCAACAAAAACTTTGCTGAAACAGTCATCCCGACAACATGTGTTGCCAAAGGAATCCAAGACCAACAAACCATAAAGGCTTGCCAGTCCGGGGTATCAAACAATTTGGCACTGGCTTATCAAGCACCCTGTTGAGTTCTCAAAGAACAACCACACACCACTCAGGCATCCCACATCGTGGACGCCCGCTTGGGGCAACTTCTCTACCTTACTCGGCTCACTTCGCGTTGTCAACCCCGTGTCGGAGATGATCAACGTTCGGTGCTCCAGATCCACGATGACGCACGCCGTATCACGGCGGTCGTTTCTGTCGTGGGAACCGCAGACCGGCCGATCGCCGCTCTGCGGCTATCCGCCCGGCTCCTGCCGGCTTCAGCACTCTACCCGGTCAGTCTCGCGATCGCAACCCCGTGTCGGAGTGTCTTCGCACCGCCCGATTCCCAGTCTCGCTCGGCGTCTCCGCCACGAGCCTGGTGCCCGTTGTCAGCCGGTTTGCCCGACATCCCGCGTGCAGAGAGAAAGTTACGCGGACTGCCCCGGGAAGGCAAATCAGCGTCCGTCGCTGCCCGGCTGCCGCCGGCGGAGACGGTCCCGCATTCGTGATGGCAGCACAGGGTCCGCACGGGGCTCCGCCGTGCCAGAGTGTTCGTCATGGACGACCTCACCCGCCCCCGGCCGGCGGTGCTCGCCGAGGACGCGCTGCTCGGGCTGCTGCTGCCGTTCTGGCAGTTGGTCATCGGCGCCTTCGTGCTCTTCGTCCTCGTGGTGTCGGTGGCACGACTGGCCCGACGGGGGCGGTCCCGGATGACGACGGCCCTCCTCGTCACGGCCGCGGCGATCGCCGGCTTCGCCGTGGTGGGCGTGCTGCTGCAGGGCTGACGCCTACAGGCGCCGATTCGCCAGGCTCGGCAACTCGGCACGGATCGTCCGCAGCCGGTCGAGATCGAGGTCGGCGACGGCGACACCCGGCCCGTCGGGCACCTGGGTGAGCACCGTCCCCCACGGGTCGACCACCATGCTGCGCCCGAAGCAGGTCCGGCCCGGTTCGTGGTCGCCGGTCTGCCCCGCCGCGGCGACGAAACACTGGTTCTCGATCGCCCGCGCGCGCAGCAGCACCTCCCAGTGGTCGCGCCCGGTGTGCAGCATGAAGGCCGCCGGCACCACCAGCAACTGGGCGCCGCCGTCCGTGGCGAGCTGCCGGTACAGCTCCGGGAAGCGGAGGTCGTAGCAGATCGACAGTCCGACACGGAGCCCCTCGACGTCGACCACCACCGGCTGGTCGCCGGGGGCGACGGTGGCCGACTCCAGGTAGGAGACCCGGCCGGGGATCTCCACGTCGTACAGGTGGATCTTGCGATAGGTGGCCGCGAGCGTTCCGGAGCGGTCGAGGACCAGGGTGGTGTTCCAGGTGCGGGCCGGGTCCGGCCCGCGCTCGTGGATCGACCCGGCGATCACCCAGATGCCCAGCCGGCGCGCGACGCCGGCGAAGAACTGCCCCACCTCGCCGTCCACCGGCTCCGGCTCGGGCAGGCCGGCGGCGGGGCCGAGGTAGTCGACGTACTCCGGCAGGAGGGCGACGTCCGCACCGGCCGCGGCGGCGCGCTCCAGCAGGGCCTCGGCGACCGCGAGGTTGGCCTTACGGTCGTCCCGGGCGTTGAGCTGGCAGACGGCGACGCGCATGGGGATCAGCGTACGACCGGACCGGGCCACGGCGCGACGGTGGCAACCGTAGAACACTCCGCCCCGGTCTCCGCCTCACCCGCTGCCGACGCTCACCGCCTCCTGGAAACGCCGACCGCGCCCGACCTCGACGGACGGGCGCGGTGGCAGTGGCGGTGGGTTCAGGCCGACTTCTCCTCGCGGTCCCGCCGGGCGCGGCGGCCGGTGAACTCGCGGGGAACGATCGTCGGGTTCACGTTCTCCAGGACCACCTCGCGGGTGATCAGCACCCGCGCGGCGTCGGGGTTGCTCGGCACCTCGTACATCACGGAGAGCAGGACCTCTTCCATGATCGCGCGCAGGCCGCGGGCGCCGGTGCCGCGCAGCATCGCCTGGTCGGCGATCGCCTCCAGCGCCGGCTCCTCGAACTCCAGCTCGACGCCGTCGAGCTCGAAGAGGCGCTGGTACTGCCGGACGAGGGCGTTGCGCGGCTCGGTGAGGATGCGCACCAGCGCGGTGCGGTCCAGGCTGCGCACGTTGGTGATCACCGGGAGCCGGCCGATGAACTCGGGGATCAGCCCGAACTTCAGCATGTCCTCCGGCATGACCTGGCTGAAGATGTCGTCGGTCGACCGCTCGCTGACCGACCGGAGCCGGGCGCCGAAGCCCGTGCCGCCGTGGCCGGTGCGGGCCTCGATGATCTGGTCGAGCCCGGCGAAGGCGCCGCCGCAGATGAACAGCACGTTGGTGGTGTCGATCTGGATGAACTCCTGGTGCGGGTGCTTACGCCCGCCCTGCGGCGGCACGTTGGCCACCGTGCCTTCCAGCATCTTGAGCAGCGCCTGCTGGACACCCTCGCCGGAGACGTCCCGCGTGATCGACGGGTTCTCCGACTTGCGGGCGATCTTGTCGACCTCGTCGATGTAGATGATGCCGGTCTCGGCGCGCTTGATGTCGTAGTCCGCCGCCTGGATCAGCTTGAGGAGGATGTTCTCCACGTCCTCGCCCACGTAGCCGGCCTCGGTGAGCGCGGTGGCGTCGGCGATGGCGAACGGCACGTTCAGCATCCGCGCCAGCGTCTGCGCCAGGTGGGTCTTACCGCACCCCGTCGGGCCGAGCAGCAGGATGTTGGACTTGGCCAGCTCGACGGCGTCGCTGCCGGAACCCGGCGCGCCGGCCGCATCGGCCTGGATCCGCTTGTAGTGGTTGTAGACCGCGACGGCGAGCGCCTTCTTGGCCTGGTCCTGCCCGACCACGTAGTTGTCGAGGAACTGGCAGATCTCCATCGGCTTGGGAAGCTCTTCCCACTTCACCTCGCCGGACTCGGCCAACTCCTCCTCGATGATCTCGTTGCAGAGATCGATGCACTCGTCGCAGATGTAGACCCCTGGGCCCGCGATGAGCTTCTTGACCTGCTTCTGCGACTTGCCGCAGAAGGAGCATTTCAGTAGGTCGCCGCCGTCACCGATCCGTGCCACCTACGTTCTCCCTGCACTCATCGGCCGGAGACCCGGCCCTGACCTGCGGACGGTGCGCCGCCCGCCTCGTTCACCCAGCCGGAGGACCGGCGGAGCGGTACAGACCCGACGTTACCCGCTGGCGGAGTTTTCTCCGACCCCCAAAACGGGTGTGTCAGACGGTCGGCCGGGAGCGGACTCCCGGCCGACCTCGACGTGAAAACTGCTCAGCCGGCGGCGTTGGCCGCCAGCAGGCCCTTCTTGCGGCTGGTGAGGATGGTGTCCACCAGCCCGTACTCCCGGGACTCCTCGGCCGTCATGATCTTGTCACGGTCGATGTCCTTGCGAACCTTCTCCATCGGCTGGTTGCAGTGCCGGGAGAGCATCTCCTCGAGCTGGGTCCGCATCCGCAGGATCTCCCGGGCCTGGATCTCGATGTCCGAGCCCTGCCCGTAGCCGCCCTCGGTGGCCGGCTGGTGGATGATGATCCGCGAGTTCGGCAGCGCCATGCGCTTGCCCGGGGTGCCGGCGGCCAGCAGCACGGCCGCGGCGCTCGCGGCCTGGCCGAGGCAGACCGTCTGGATGTCCGGCCGGACGTACTGCATGGTGTCGTAGATCGCCGTCATGGCGGTGAACGAACCACCCGGCGAGTTGATGTACATGATGATGTCGCGGTCCGGGTCGGTGCCCTCGAGCGTCAGCAGCTGCGCCATCACGTCGTTGGCCGACGCGTCGTCGACCTGGACGCCGAGGAAGATGATCCGGTCCTCGAAGAGCTTGTTGTACGGGTTCGACTCCTTGACCCCGTACGACGTGCGCTCGACGAACGACGGCAGGACGTAGCGGTTGTGCACGGCCGCGAACTGCGGCGGCAGGCTCAGGTCGGTCATCGTCAACTCCTCAGCTCAGGGTCCCGGCGCCTTCCGGAACCTGCGTGGCTCCGGTGATCACCTTGTCGATGAAGCCGTAGTCCGTGGCCTCCTGGGCGGTGAACCAGCGGTCGCGGTCGGAATCCGCCTCGATCTGCGCCTGGCTCTGCCCGGTGTGGAAGGCGACCCGCTCCTGGAACATCCGCTTGGTGTAGAGCATCTGCTCCGCCTGGATGGCGATGTCCGACGCCGTGCCGCCCATGCCGCCGGACGGCTGGTGCATCATGATCCGCGCGTGCGGCAGGGCGTAACGCTTGCCCTTGGTGCCGGCGCAGAGCAGCAGCTGGCCCATCGAGGCCGCCATGCCCATCGCCACGGTCGACACGTCGTTGTCGATGAACTGCATGGTGTCGTAGATCGCCATGCCCGAGTAGACCGAGCCACCCGGCGAGTTGATCCACAGGTTGATGTCGCGGTCCGGGTCCTCCGCGGCGAGCAGCAGGAGCTGCGCGCAGATGCGGTTGGCGACCTGGTCGGTCACCTCGCTGCCCAGGAAGATGATCCGCTCCTTGAGCAACCGGTTGTAGACCGAGTCATCGAGGTTGCCAATGTTGTCGCCACCGCGGGCCTCGATAGCCCGGAGCGGCATCGCTTGCATGTGCATGTCGGTCATGGCAGCCCTTCGCTCTCCGTACCGTCCTACCCGACACTAACCGCTCAGCCGGGTGGCAGAGTCCCGGTCCGGGCAGTGTTCGCTAACAGCGCAGCCCCGGAGACGTACCCCGGAAAAGGGATCGGGCCGCCGCCCACCGCAAGCGGCGGACGGCGGCCTCACCCGACGATCAGTGCTCGTGGTTGTGCTCGGCCTCGCTCTCGGCGCGGAGGGCGTCGAGCGTCACCTCGTTGCCGGCCGAGTCCTTGATCTTGATGCGCTCCATGACCGAGGCCAGGGCCTTGCCGCGCCGCACGTCCCCGAAGACGGCACCGGCAGCGCCGGAGCGGACCAGCTGGTCGTAGTACTGCTGCGGGGCCATCCCGGCGCGCTGGGCCCGGTGCACGATCTCGTGGCCGAACTCGTCGTCGCTGACCTGGACCTCCTCGGCGTCGGCGAGGGTGTCCAGCAGCAGCTGGATCTTGACGCCCTCGGTCGCCGCCTCGGTCAGCTCGGCGTCGATCTGCTCCTCGGTCTTCTCCTCGGCCGCCAGGTATTCCTCCAGGGAGGCCCCGATGCGCTCGAGCTGGTCGACCATCGCCTGCTTGCGGCTCTCGACCTCCTCGCGGACGACCCCCTCCGGCGCCGGCACCTCGGCGGCGGCGACGAGCTGCTCCAGGGCCTTGTCGCGGGCGGCGTAGATCTGCTCGACCCGCTTGCCCCGGGTGACCCGCTCGCGCACGTCCCCGCGCAGCTCCTCGATGCTGTCGAACTCGCTCGCCATCTGGGCGAACTCGTCGTCGAGCTCCGGCAGCTCCTTCTCCTTGACCGTGCGGACGGTCACCGCCACCTCGGCGTCGCGGCCGGCGAAGTCGCCGCCGACGAGCTGGGTGGTGAAGGAGGTGCTCTCGCCGGCGGACAGGCCGACGACGGCCTCGTCCAGGCCCGGGAGGAGCTGCTTGCTGCCGACCTCGTGGGAGATGTTGCTCGCCTGGCCGCCCGGCACGTCCTCGCCGTCGACGGTCGCGTTCAGGTCGATCTGGACGTAGTCGCCCTCCTGGGCGGCCCGCTCGACGGTCTTCAGGGTGGCGAAGCGCTCGCGCAGGTTCTTCACCTGCTCGTCGATCTCGCTGTCGTCGATCTGCAGCTCGTCGACGGTCACCTCGATGGTGGCCGGGTCCGGCAGGGTGATCTCCGGGCGGACGTCGACCTCGGCAGTGAAGTTCAGCGAGTCACCGTCGTTGAACTCGGTGATCTCGACCTCGGGGCGGCCGAGCGTCTTCAGGTCGTGCTCGCGGACGGCGGCGAGGATGTTCTGCGGGATGGCCTCCTGGACCGCCTCGTTGAGGACGGTGCCCCGGCCGACCCGCTGGTCGATCACGGCCGCCGGAACCTTGCCCTTGCGGAAGCCGGGAACCTGGACCTGCTGCCCGATCTCCCGGTACGCCTTCTTGAGGCTCGGCTCGAGCTCGACGAACGGCACCTCGATGGCGAGCCGCACGCGCGTCGGGCTCAGAGTCTCGACGGTGCTCTTCACAGGCGTACTCCTTGACGGATCTCGGTTTTAGTCTGGGCGTGATAAGCCCATCGAGTGTAGGCGAGCCGGCCGGGCGCACCGGCAGCGGCCGGGGACCGCGCGGAGGGCGACCCCGGCGACCGGCCGCGGACGACAGTCGGGGTGGCGGGATTTGAACCCACGGCCCCTCGCTCCCAAAGCGAGTGCGCTACCAAGCTGCGCCACACCCCGTGGCGACGAGCAGTCTATGCGGTCGCGGCCCGCGCGACGTGCCGGGGCGTCACCCAACGCGCCGAACGGGGACCAACCGGACACCGGGTGCGCCGACCACCCCTGCACCGGACGACGGCACGCGCCGCGCCGGGATACGGCTGAGCGGACGGGGTGGGCCATTGGGTACGCTGTCGGCGCGCCCCGCAGCGTCGGGGCGTACGCGGGCGTAGCTCAATGGCAGAGCTTCAGTCTTCCAAACTGACGGTGCGGGTTCGATTCCCGTCGCCCGCTCCACACCTTCCGGCCCAGGTCAACGGCGTTCTCGCCGAGCCTGGGCCGTTCTCGTTTCAGCCCTCTTTGATCTTGCGTGCCATTGGCGTGCCAGTAGCGCCGGCCGTGCCGTCCGAGGCGGGTTCGCGTGCCGGCCGCTTCGGCTTCGTGCCCTTGGTTGCCTTGCGCGCCGCCGGCTTTTCCTTGGCCGCGTTCTGCTTGGCCGCCTTGGTCTTGCTCGCCTTGTCCTTGGCCTTGCTCGCCTTGGCCGGCGCCGCCGCCCGCTTCGCCTGCTTGACGATCCGGCGGTCCATGGCGTCGGCGATCTCCCGGTCCCGCTCGCTGTTCGCGTGCTGGTAGATCAGGGCCGCCCGCATGCTCGCGTGGCCCATCCGGTGCATCAGGTCCCGAGTGCTGGCCCCGGTCGCCGCCGCCAGGTTGTTTCCCGTGTGCCGGAGGTCGTGGAAGTGGAAGCCCTCTGGCATGCCAGACGCCCGTAGCGCCGCCGCCCAGCCGACCGCCCGGCGGAAGTTGCCGGAACGCAGCACCGCCCCCTTGTCCCCGGTGAAGACCAGCGCGTCCGACTCCTCCCCCACGTACTCGGCCAGGTGATCGGCGAGCGCCGTACGCGCCGCAGCCGGCAGGGTGACCGTCCGGTTGCCCGCTTCCGACTTGGGCGGCCCGAACTCCATCCGGTTGCGCAGCGCCGCCAGCTTGCGCGGCACCCGCACCGTGCCCGCCGTCAGGTCGACATCCGAGCGGCGCAGCGCCGCCAGCTCGCCCCAACGGAGCCCGGAGAACGCAGCGACGATCACCAGCGCGGAGAACCGGGGCGGCATCCGCTCGGCGAGCGCGAGCACCTGGGCGACGGTCGCCACCGGCCGCTCAGGCGTGTGATAGCGGTCATAGCCGGGGATGCGGCAGGGGTTCTGCCGAATCAACTCGTCTTCCTTCACGGCGGTGTTCAGGATCGCCCGAAGAAGTGAGTACGCCTTGACCGCCTGCGGCTCGGTGGTGCCACCGTCGAGCAGCGTGCGGCGCCAGGTGCGGATGGTCTGCGGCTTGATCGCGCCCAGGGCGAGCGCGCCGAGGTGCGGGCGGATGTGCAGCCGGAACAGGTCTTCGTAGTTCTCCCGCGTGCGCGGCTGGAGCTTGCGTTCGGCGATCCACTTCCGGCCGTACGGCTCAAGCTTGATCTCGCCCGCCTCCGGGGCCGTCCACTCCCCCTTGATGATCTCGGACTCCACCACGGTCAGCCACTTGGCCGCCTGGCGCTCGGTTTCGAAGGTGTGCGGCGCCTTCCGCTCCAACCCGTCCGGGCCGAGGTACCGCGCCTGGTAACGGCCAGACGGGAGGCGACGCACGTTGCCGAAACGCCGCCGGCCCTTGCTCGCCGCCATCAGGCCACCTCCCCCAGGTAGTCGCGCAGGTGCGCCCGGGTCATCGGCACGACCCGGTTGCTGTCGATGTAGGCGGCGACGGCCGACGCCTCGAAGCGCACCAGGCGGCCGACCTTGACGAAGGCGATCCGCCGTTCGGCGACCAGCCGGCGGACGAATCGCGGGGTTGCCTTGAGGCGAGCGGCGACCTCGTCAGCGGTCAACAGCTCGTCGTTCATGCGGTTGCTCCTCGCAGGAGTTCAGGCCGCGAGCGCGGCGGGTTGTGCGGTTGCCGAAACGGCGGCGGCTGTTCGTATCCGGGCGGTGTCGAGGTCTGCACGCCAGCGGATGCGGGCGGATATCGCGCGTAGGAGCCGGTGCTCCAGCGGTGGCACGTCCGGGTCCTCGGGCCGGGCGAGTTCGAACCGGTACCGCTTCGAGCCGTCCGTCTCGTCGGCCGCCTGGTCGTGCTCCTCGGTGTCCGCCATGCCGCCCGCGAGGATGGCCCGGACCCAGGACCGGTTGTCGGCGCGGTGGTCGGCGAGGGTCTTGCCGGACCACTGCCGGGAGACGAGCACCCGCCGGCCGGTGAAGCCGAGGGTGGAACGTTGGTGGACCTTCCCGGTGCAGCGGCCGGGCGTCAAGCCTGCCTTGACCCCGTCCGGCTGGACTCCGTAGAGCAGCCAGTTCGCGCAGGTGGGCGAGCACGGCAGGACGGCCAGTTCGGCGTGGAGGCGGTCGAAGTGGGCCTTCTGCGCGTCGGAGCGCGGCTTGGCCTGGTCGGTCAGGTCCTTGGTGACGTACTTGGTCACGTAGCGGATGGAGCGTTCGGCGTCCTCGGTGCCCTGCTCGATGCCCCGGGCGTCGATCCGGCCGAGGCGGACGACGTAGGCGGGTCGGCTGTCGGGTTCCTCCAGGGCGTCGAGGGCTTCACCCCAGGTGGGCAGCGACTCGCGGGTCTTCGGGTCGACGTACGCCCGCCGGTCGACGTCCCAGACCGGCGGCTTGTCGACCGGGTAGACCAGCGCGTCGAACGGCGGCCACCACACCTGGTGGTACGTGGCTGCCGCGATCTGCTTGAGCAGCCGGCGGGGCAGGGTGCCGCGGATGGCGAAGTGCGCGTGTGGGGCGAGCCGCCGTTGCAGCTCGACGGCTCCGGCGTACTGGACGTTCCAGCCGGCGGCACGACGCACGTTCTGCCACCACCGGTCGAGCACCCGCGCGAAGTGAATCGCGTCCAGGGCGGCGCGCCGGTAGTCGTATGTCGTGGGGTCGACGGGGGTGCCGAGCACGTCGTCATACGGGCCGTGGCGCTGGCCGCACTCGCAGGGGGCGACGTAGGCGCCGCGCCGGAGGTGGGAGTGGACCGGGCCGTGTGAGCCGAGGGTCAGCGTGACGAGCATCGAGGGACGGTGGGTTTTGCCTGCCTTGCCCGAGTAGGCGCGGCCGACTGTGCGCGGGTCGACCGGCAGGCGAGGCAGGTCGGGTGTGTCCTGCCGCCGCCTGGTCGACCGCTTTCGCCGGGGCCGCTCGTCGCGCTCTTTCGGGGTGAGGTGGCCGCGCAGGCTGGTTTCGGCGAGCGCTTCGTCCAGCTCCGCGATCGCGGCGTCCACGTCGGCGATCTGCGCGGCCCGCTCGTCCGGGGACATCGGCTGGTAGTGCAGTGCTTCGCGTTCGAGCTCCAGGTGTGCCCGGACCCGGACGAGGGCGAGCACGTCTTCCCCGGGTTGGTCGGGGCGGACGGCGGGTTCGTCGGCGAGGTGCCAGCCCTCGCGGATCTGTTGGATGCGCAGCCGCCGGCCTCGCTCCGCGCACGGCTTGCACTTCGCCGCCAGGGTCGCCCCGCAGGGCACCTCGACCACTTCGGTAAGGCCGGTGGCAGTGTCGGTGCGGCGCAGGGCCAGGGGACGGACGCAGACGCCGTTCTGTTCGGCGAGTTGCTTGAGCGCGTCCTTGGCCAGGGGCTTGCGCATCCGGTCCGCGCGCGATCCCGGCCGGGGCTGTTCGACGGGAGTCGTGGGGATGAGTTCGAGTTGGCTCATCGGTCACGCTCCCCGGCGAGGACGCTGCCGTTGCGGGGCGCGAACGCTGCCGCCGGCACGGGCACCAGTCCCGGCCGCCGCTCCACCGGCGTCACAGGCACCGGGCGGAGAGTCATCGGCCGGGGCTGCTCGTCGTTGGTTTCCACGGCGACGGTTACCGCCTGGTCCTCGTTGACGAGGTCGGCGGACGGCCGTTCCTCAGTCGGGTCGTAGCCGGGCGGCATATCGCCCCAAGCGTTGGCGTCTGCCTGCTTGTCGACGGTCACCGTTACCGGGGCGGGGGTGGTGGAGAAGATGAGCTTGGACAGGCCGAGGAACGCCAGCGCTGGCACGGCTGACAGCAGCCACCCGGACACGCCCGGCTTGGCCACGGCGAGCTGCGCGGACAGAGACAGGGCGACGGCGCAGACGAGCAGGAACATCGGGTACCCGATCGGGCCGCCGGTGCGGCGGCGCCGCCGGATCGTCAGCAGCGCTGCCAGGGGCAGCAGTTCGGAGATGGCGGCGTTGGCCCAGCCGAACCAGTCCCCGGTACCGGCCGGGGAGTTGGCCATGGTCCAGTCGTGGACGTGGGTAAACGACGCCGCGCCGGCCAGCCCGCCCACCGTGAGGACGATGAGCACTAGGACCGCGCCCTCCACTCGGTCTGCGTACGCGTTGGCCTGCACCGGGTCACCTCCTGCTCGTCGTTGGTGTCGTCGCAGAGCCGCCGGTAGTCACGACCCAGCTCGCGGATGTCGTCGTCGGTGAGGTAGGCGAACCGCACCCGGACGGGTTCGCGAACGCCGTCGAGGACGACGAACCCGATCCCAGGAGCGGATTCGGGGATGCGGTCGCAGAGGGCTCCCCGGTCGCGGGCGCCGTCGCCGAGGACCATGTCCACCTGCTCCGGCTCGGTCAGCCGCAGGCCGACGCGGGTGGGGAACAGGTCCCGGAACGGCAGGACATCCTTGCGGGGGTCCTGCAACGCCGCCACCACGTGCACCCCGACGGCCCGCCCCTGGCTGAGCAGCAGCCCGAGGGCTTCCTTGATCCGGTCGCGGACCTTCCGATCGGTGATGTACGCCGTCAACGCCGCCAATTCGTCGACCACCAGGACGATCAACGGCTCATCCGGCGTCGGCGTGTGCTGACGGGCCACCCCGCGCAGCCGGGCCGCCCGCAGCCGCATCCGCTTGACGGCCTCTTCCAGAACGCCAGCCATGCCGTCGGGGTCGTCGTAGGAGAACCGGGCAAACAACGGCACCCCGGCCGCCAACTCCATCCCGCCCTTCGGGTCGAACGCCCACAGCTCCACCAGCCCCGAGCGGACACCGCCGGCCAGGGAGCGGATCAGCGACCACAGCACCGACCCCTTGCCCGACCCCGTCGCCCCGGCGATCAGCACATGCGAGCCGGCCAGGCGCAGCGCGTAGGGCTGCCCGTCCTCGCGCACACCGAGCGGCAGCCCGCCCAGGTCCGGCACGGCCGGCACCGGCAGCGGCGCCACCGTGCCGGCGAGGGGGTCACGGCGCAGGAACCGCAGCACGACCTGATCCGGCCGGTCCGTCGACCGGGCCTGACCCTGGCGGAGGCGGAAGGCGTAGGCGAGGCGTTCCGCGGCCTGCCCCCAATCGTCGGGGATCTGGCCCGGCAGCATCCGGACGGTCACCTCGTCGCCGTAGCGGTCACAGCGCACCCGCAGCAGTTGCGGCACGTACCGGTCACCGGCGAACGCCGTCGCCAGCCCACACGTCGCCATGACCGACGCCCACCGCCGCCGATACACCGTCAGAGCCCGGACACGGCTGACGATCGGATACCAGCCGAACCGCAACCACGACGCCCGGTGCCACCGCCACCAGGCGGCACAGCCGACAACCACGACCAGGACGACGCCGGCCAGGACCCGCTCGCCGTACTCCGCCCGCACCCACGCGGCGAGCACGGTCGGAGCGGTGAGCCACCAATACCGGACCGCCAGCACGGTCAGCCGGAACATGCCCCGGGCCAGCCACCAGAACACCAGCAGCCAGCCCGGGACCCGCCACGCCGGAAGGCGCACGTTCATCGGCGCCACCGGGATCTTCTCGCCCGGAATGATGTTGATCAGAGGCACAGGTCATCACCCCTGCCAGGACGGGCCAGGGTGGCGATGCACGAGCGGCACGACATGCGCCGCAGGTCGAACCGACGCGGCTTCACCCACTCCTCGCAGCGGGGGCAGCGGATCGCGCACACCCGCGCCGAAGCCGGCGGCAGGTGAAGGGCCGACCGGACGGCCGCCTCCGCCTCCCGGTAGGCGTGACGCAGGCCGACCAGACGGGTGCGGGACATCAGGACCACCACCCCGACGAGCAGCAGCCCTCAGGGCAGTTCAGGGCAGGGGGAACTACGGTGGGCATCACGCCCTCCTTCACACGTGAGGGATGGAAGAAGCGCGGGACGGGCCGGGACTCTTGGCGGGGAAACGACCCGCCCCGCGCGCCAAACAACGACCGGTCAGGCCGCCACCGAACCCGGCACCGTCGACGCCGGCCGGATCGCGGTAGCCCGCAGCGAGTACGCCATCCGGGAACGGCAGTCACCCGACGAGCGGCCCGGCTTGCACCGCTGCGAATCCACATACGGGGTCAGAGTCAGGCCCTCGAACTCCACCGCCGGCGGATACCCCGGCACCGTCGACGGCGGCGGCACCGGCTGCTGCCCGGCGACCACCTTCACCTTCACCTCGGTCGACCGACCGAACTTCCCCGCCTCCGGATCCAGGTCCATCACCCGCACCACCCAGACCCGCTCCCCGGACTCCTTGTCCCGCGCCTGGTTGTCCGCCTCACCACGCCGCTCAAAATCGATCTGCGGCGACACACCCAGGCACAACGCCCCGGCGGGGAACACGTACTCGGACGGGACCGGCACCTTCAACGTCATCGGAACCACGTAGACAGCCTCCTAGCCTTACCAGTCGTCTACCTGACAACCGGTTGAGCTAACAAGCTACGTCAGCTTGTAAACACAAGCAAGGTCTAATGAGGTCGGTTCATGTTGGAGTGTCAGAGGGCGCTGAGAACCTCAGCCACGTGGAACCCCTTGCCGCGCACAACATCTCCGTCTCCGTCCACTACGGCCACTTCGTCCTTCGTGACGTGTGGTGCGATGCCGGCGACGACGGCGAGTCATACAGGGCCGCGCAGGATCACGTGGCCGGCGCGTCCACGTACCAGCTCACGGTTCGGGCGCTTTCGCCCAACGCAGAGCTTCAGATGCGACTTTGGCCCGCCGAACCCGAGCCGGACGACGGCGCATGGAGCGGCTGTCGACAGCTTCAATTGCACTGCCCAACCGGTGAACTTCTCGTCGAGCAGATAACCGCCGGCGCGGCGGCTGAGGTTGCGCTGCCCCAGGGGGCTGGAGTCTACGGCGTCCGGGTTCATGGCAGCGCAATCGACGGTACCGAGAGGTTCCTCATCGACCTCTGGTGGCAATCGCCGCTGCCACCAGACGACGATGACGAGGACTTCTACGGCGACGAGTGGAACTGATCAGCTCAAGGCGTAGGTGTCTTCGATTTCGTGACGGCTGCCAGGCATCACCAGGACCGAGGTCATGATCGGGTCGCCGGATGCCTGGTGCACGGTGATGACGACGCTCATCACCGACTCGTCGGCCGGCACGTCCAACGCCTCAGCCTCGACCTCGCCCACCCGGCGTGCCGTCATCCGCTCGGTGGCGTAGTCGGCCCGTAGGCCCTTCTGACGCGCGATGAGGTCGAGCAGGCCACCAGGGATCGGGTCCGGCTTGGTGATGTCGGTACCGACCGCGATGTCCACCGGCACGAAGGTGGCGACCAGGTCCACCGGACCCGCCTCCGAGACGGTCCGGCGGCGCCGCTCGTAGACCGGCGTGCCCTCCTCGATCTTCAACTCCGCGGCGATCCGCGGTGAGGCAAGCACCGGACCGACGTGCAGGATCTCGGTCGCGCCGGTTTCATCCAGCTCGACCGCGTCGCGGGCGTACTCGGGCGACGTGCGGCCGGCGGCGGGCCGGCCGCGTACGAAGCTGCCCTTGCCCTGCTGCGACTCGATCCAGCCGTCCTGCTTGAGGATGCCCAGCGCCTTGAGCACCGTCGGGCGGGACACCCCGAACTCCGTGCAGAGCTGGTTCTCCGACGGCAGTGCCGCACCGGGCGCGTAGTCGCCGCCCTCGATGCGCTTCCGCAGCGTGTTCAACACGCGCAGGTATTTCGGCGTCGGAATCTCGTACGCCATCGCGGGCCACCCCACCTAGGAACGCTGCATGAATCTCAGCAGCTTATGAGTTGTTTGCATGACAGAACAAGTCAGCTCAGCCGTCCGACGTTACACGCTCCACCGCTTCGGCCAGCCACCCTGACCAGGACGACGGCGCGTCTATCAGCTCCGGCCGGGACGCGCCCGGCCACCGCCGGGGCAGGCAGCCGTACCGGCCGAACACGCGCAGCGCCGCCCGCCGTTGTGGGCACGGGCCTTCCTCGCCGCAGCCGACGCAGCGCCCGTCCGCGCTCGACGGCGTGTGCCGGTCGAGCTGCGCCTGTGCCGCGCGGAGCTGGTCGCGCACGGCACCGGACAGGTACGTGGTCACCGGGCCGGTCCGTCGGGCGGTAGAAGGCTCGCGCGTACCAGGATCTGCGCTTGCGGCCCCCGGCCGCCGGACGGGCTCAGCCTCATCCCCTCGACCCAGATCCACGGCTCATGCGCCGGGCGGTTGACCACCAACCGGACCCCGGTCACCCACAGCGTCACCGGTCCGTCCGAGGGCCGGTAGCGGTCGGCTGCGCCGATCCGCAGCACCGATCCGAGTCGTACCCGAACGTCAAACACCGCGCCTCCTCATCACCGGCGCCACGTTGCGAGGCGGCGCGCTGTCGGTCGTGCATGGCCGGATCTGTAGGCCGGCGATCTGTACGAAGACCTCGCGCCGTTCCAGTGCCTTGCCGCTTGCCGGGTTGATGGAGTAGCCGGTGAGCCACACCCAGCCGTGGTACGTCGGTTTGTCGCAAACCGAGGTGACCCGCAGCCACAGCGCCCGGTCACCGCCAAACTGCACCGAGGCCCGTCCGTCGATCAGCACCAGGTCGCCAGGTGCCGGGACGCCCGGCCGGCGCGGTGCTGGTTTGCGAGGCGCCGGGGCGGGCGGGCCATTCACGGGCCGTCGTTCGGGTCGCGGCCCCACACCAGCACCCACCCCGGGCCAGCCTCAGCAGGTCGCCGAGCGACCGGAACCCGCGCAGTCCAGGCAGGACCGCCGAGCCAGGGAACGAATCCGCTCCGACCCCCGCCCCATCCCCCGGACGGCGGTGCGGGCGAGGGTGTACTTCCAGCCCGCGCCCGAGCAGGATTGGCAGTTGCTCGATACGTTCAGCCCCGTCATGCAGACAGGTTGTGGCACATACCGCCCAGTGACCCGGAAAATCCTTCCGGGGTCGCAGCCGACCGAGGGGAGACAGTGAACCGGTGCGCGGGACGACCAACACCCTGACCATCGGCGAACGCGTCGCCTGGTACCGCCGGCGACGCGGCCTGTCCCAGGAGGTCCTGGCCGGGCTCATCGGCCGTACCGCCGACTGGTTGGGCAAGATCGAGAACAACCGGATCGAGCTGGACCGGCTGTCCGTCATCAAGTCCCTCGCCGAAGTCCTGGATGTCTCCCTCGGCGACCTGCTCGGCGAACCCTCGCTGCTCGACTGGACCGGCGACAGCGGCACCGAAACCGTGCCCGCCCTGCGCGCCGCCCTGATGAACTACCGCGCCCTCGGTCCCTTCGGCGGCGACACGGACGCGGAACCATTGAGCGTCGCTGTGCTCAGGAAGGAGGTCGGCGCCCTCTGGGACGCCTACCAGGACTCTCGATTCGGATACGTCACCGGCCGCCTGCCCGACCTGCTCCACCGCGCCCAGGCCGCCGCCGACCACCACGACGGCGACGACCAGGACCAGGCCCGCCGGCTACTCGGTCTCGCGTACCAGCTCGCCGCCACCCAGCTCACCAAGCTCGGTGAGAGCGACCTCGCCTGGATCGCGGCCGACCGTGGCTTGGCCGCCGTCCGGCCCACTGGCGACCCTCTCGTTACCGGCTCTCTGTTCCGCTCCGTCGGTCACGCTCTGCACGCCACCGGCCGCTACGCCGAAGCCGTACGCCTTACCGAGGACGCCGCCGGCTACCTTGAGCCCCACATGAAGCACGCCACGCCAGCGCTGCTTTCGGTCTACGGGACCCTGTTCCTGTCCGGCTCGATGGCCGCCGCCCGATCCAACGATGCCACCACCACCCGCAACTTCCTCGCCACCGCCGAGCACGCCGCCGGCCAGCTCGACGCCGATGCCAACCACCTCTGGACCGCGTTCGGCCCGACCAACGTCGCTATCCACCGCGTCGCCACCGCCGCCGAGTTGGGCAACCTGCAAGTCGCCATCGACCTCGGCCCGCGCGTCGACACCGCCGGCCTACCGATGGAACGCCGCGTACGGCACGCCCTCGAAGTCGCCCGCGCCTACAGCTCATGGAACCGGGTCGACGACGCCCAGGCCGTCCTGCTCGACGCCGAACAGATGGCACCCGAACAGGTGCGACACCATTTCCTCAGCCGCCAACTCGCCCTTACCTGGATACGCCGCCAGCGCGGCAAGCCCTCGGCCGAGCTGGTCGGACTGGCCCGCCGGCTCAAGGTGCTCGACTGAGCCCAGCCCATCTAGGCTGCCCTGGTGACGGCCAACGAGATGCCACCCATGGCAACCCCACGCGTCGCCGCAGGCGCCCTCTTCTTCGACGACGACGACGACGGCAGCGTGCTCCTCGTACGCCCCAGCTACAAAAAGCACTGGGACATCCCCGGCGGCTACGTCGAACCCGGCGAGTCGCCCCGCGCCGCATGCGCACGTGAGGTCGAAGAGGAACTTGGCATCACGCCCGCGCTGGGACCGATGCTGGTCGTTGACTGGGCGCCCGCCGAGCACGAGGGAGACAAGCTCTTGTTCATCTTCGACGGCGGTTCACTCGGCGCCAAGCAAGAGCGTGACATCCGCTTCGCCGACGGTGAACTCACCGAATGGCGCTATGTGGGCGCAGAGTCCTTGGACCAGTACGGCCCGGCCCGGCTCGCCCGCAGGATCCGTTCGGCGATTGCAGCGCGTAGTACTGGCAGCTCTGCGTACGCCGAATACGGCAGCGCAATCTAGAGCACAGTTTCGATACACGATCAAGGCGGCCCTTGACGGGCCGCACGCGCCGCCGCCAGGGCGCGCGGCCTGCACTCCGCTGTCGCTCCGCTCCGGCCACGCAACACGCCAGGCGGCTGGCGCGGAGAGCGGAATGCCCGGAGGGGCCGCCGCATGACGACAGCAGCGTTGACCGGGTGGTGGTGGGCCGGCAGCCGGCCGGGCCGCGCGGCCACGAGCCCCGCGCGGCGTAGGGAAGCGCACGCCGGCTGCGTCGGCGAGTTGGCGGCGGTCGCGGGCCCGCGGTCAGTGCGCCTCCGGCGGGGCGCTCCGGCTCCAGGATGGCCGGGGCTCCGTCGGCGCGTCGCGGTCCGTGGGTGGTTGCGGTAGGCCATCCCGACTGCCATCGACCCGGGCAAGCCGAGCAGACCACCGCCCGACCCGCCAGCGTCCGAACGTGCGTCAAGGTCCGCTTGACGTGGCGGGCCGGGCGGCGGCCCGCTCCCCAGGAGGGCGGGTCGATGGCAGACGGGATGGCAGTGGCGCACGCATGGGAGGATGTGAGCATCTTTGCGGATTGCTGAGGGCCGATAAGTGGAGCTGTTGTGAAGGACTGGTTGGTTACCGCCTCGGGTGCGGTCGCCATTGTTGGCTTGCTATATCTTTTCTATGCGGCCGTCCGCACCCGATGGCCTGAAAGTTATGTCTCAGCCTCGACGGATGTGGGGCTGATTATTAATCGCAACATTACTCGCTATTTAGCATTCATGTTCGGGCCTGCATACATCATTACCCTGATTGTTTCTACTACAGTAGATCGGTTCGGCGGGAAGGGGGTGATTTCTGCGCTCGCTGGGGCTCTGATTCATGTCGGCAGAACCCAGGGTGTTCATTACTTTAAGCATGTGGCACGGAATGGCAATCACACTCGGCTGCCCGCCACGATAGTGGCGATTGTGGCGGCGCTCGGGACGCTCGCTTCAGCAGGATTGGGAGGGCTGGGCCCTGGCCCCTTCACCGCAGTGGTGCCGCCTATTGATGAGTTTTTCAAATCTCTATGGACAACCATTTTTGTGGCCTTACTTGCAGTGGCCGTGCTTCGCGCTTCCAAAGACACAACATCGGCGGCGGTTCTGGCGGAAAGGTCGAAGCGGGAGGTGGGCGAGGACCTGCTCAGATTCGCTCGCGAGGAGGCTGAAAAGGCGGGAGTGGATCCCATCCTTCTTGAGGGGATCCTTCTAACCGAGAACCTGCAACGACCTAAGTGGGTTCGTCGACTTGAGCGATGGAAGGGGTGGCTTCGCCCTGAAGGAACCTACGGCGTTATGCAAGTGCACTCAGCCGTGCCGCTATCTGATCGATCGTCCGTGCTCCGAGCCATATCGGATCATCTGTCCAATGTGGTTGTGCGGCGGGGTCAGTGGACTTACTACGACAGGGAGGACCTGCGTCGTACGTTGAGTCAGTACAACTCAAACGAGGACTTCGTTGAAGTAGCCTGCGAAATTGTCGAGGAAATCAGCCATTCGGCGGTGGCTGACAGCGGTCGTCGTGACGGCAGGACTAGGGAGGAGCAGCTTGCGGAGCGGGTGAATCTCGCCCTTGCTGTTTGGAAGGAGATGGCAATGCGAATGGCTGCGGGAGAAGAGGGTGTGGTTGCTATCGCTCGACTGCCAATTTCTGACTTGCGAACGATAGCGGAAATTGTCGAGCGCCTCCCAAAGCCGAGTAGTGCAGCGGAAGAGGATGCAAAGGTGTCGGTGCTGGCCGCCCTTGAGGGTTCCGGCCTAGAGGGGGGCACCGGCGATCGGGATTGATATCGTTTTAGGTCTGGCTTGGACGGTATGATGCCAGTCTGCCGGCGGTTCGACCGCCGGCCCTCTCCGGTGTGGGGCAGGGCAGCCCTAGACGCCGTCTGAGCAGGCGTCGAAGAGTATGGCTGCTGGTGGCCGGATAGCCGATCGCAGTTCCGCTTCAGCGTCTGACTTACTTCTTCCTGGCATTTACCGCCATTCCAGCTAAGAGGGTGATCGCTGCCCAGAGCGGGACCTCGATAATGTCAGCCAACTCGGGATTACTGGTCTTCAGCATCACCCACCAGGTGCTGATGATGAAGAAGGCGAATGAAATGGTGACGCCCTTGGCAAGGCCGTTCGACAGCCACACGCGCAGATCACGCAATGCATCTAGCCATACGGTGCGGAGCCGGGCCCCCTCCTGTAGCGCATCAACGTGATCCTCGACCGTGTCTTCTACCTGAAGGAGGAGATCGTCGACGGCGATCTCTGGAACCGTGCGGAAGCTCGTAACGTGGCCCGGCCCGGTAACCCTGCCTAGCCTGCTCTTGGGCAGGAAGCCGGCGGTGATCCAGCTGGTGTCGAACTTGGGAACGAGGCCCGCGGTGATCCAAGTGGTGTCGAACTCGGGAACGAGGCCCGCGGTGATCCAGCTGGTGTCGAACTTGGGAACAAGGCCCGCGGTGATCCAGCTGGTGTCGAACTTGGGAACAAGGCCCGCGGTGATCCAAGTGGTGTCGAACTTGGGAACAAGGCCCGCGGTGATCCAAGTGGTGTCGAACTTGGGAACAAGGCCCGCGGTGATCCAGCTGGTGTCGAACTTGGGAACAAGGCCCGCGGTGATCCAAGTGGTGTCGAGCCCCGGAGTAGGCCCGATGGTGAACCGGCTGGTATCCACGAAGCACAGCGTAGACGAGCCGGCGGCTTGCCCTAGCGACCGAAGGGGCTGGCACCGGGTCCCCGCAAGATCCGGAACATGCGCGGAAAGATCAAGCGCATCCGTGGGGACCAATCGGGTGCATGCCCTGGTAGGGCCAGAGGTTGCGCAGCAGGCGCTACACCCTTCCTAAACCGTGTGCGTCGGCAGCGCCGACAGCAGCGCTGACAGCAACCGGCCGGGACGAGGGCAGCCGTCGACTGCCGGGGGCAGACAGCCGCCCGAGGTCGCAGACGTGAACGGACCCCGCCGGACGAAGCGCCCAGAACTTGCAACCGAGGGGTCGGAGGTTCCGGCTAGCCACGATCAGGGGTCACCGTCGGCGACGTCCAAGGGTGGGTAGGCCGCCGGAGACAACGCCCCGGATATAATTCGGCAGCGCTCGCTTAGACGGAGCAGGCCGCTCGGCCTCCTGCTCGATCTGCTCGACCGTCTCCCACGTGCGCCGGATCTCCTCCGCCCGTTCGGCCTCTGTCAGCTCCTTCGCCCGCCGCTTCGCCCGCCGCTTCGCCATAGACCGGATGCTAGACATCGGTAGTCCCGAGGTCGATGGGCTTCGCACCAGGCTTCATTTCACGCGTTACGGATCGGTGTCGGATGAGGCGTAACACCGGGTGAGGCAGCCAGGAGGCAGCGATACATCCAACAGCGGCCAGCAGCAGACGACAACAGGCAGCAGAGGGACCCTGCTCGACAGTGCAAGACGGCACTGGAAGATACACAACCTTGCCCCGTACCCGCGTTCGGGACGAAACGGTCGTCGGTTCGAATCCGGCCACCCCGACCAGGTGAGAGGGCACATCCGATCGGATGTGCCCTCTCATAGTGCTTTGTTAGGTCGTTGGACATGCTCGCCACCGTAGCTGGCCTCAGTCCTTGTCCTCGATGACCGCTTTTGGTGGCTGCGCAGCCAGGCTCTGGTCGAGCAGGTCGCCGCCGAGCTGCCGAACCAGAAGCGCGCGGAGCCGGTCGGCCTGCTCTAGCAACAGCGCCACGCCGTGGGGGTTGCCGTAGCGAATGACCTCGGGCCCGATGGCAGGCTCAAGAGTCTCGTACAACGGCTCTGGCAATGGCGGCCCGTGGAGGATGGCCGATAGCGCGGTCAGCATCCGTAGGATGTCCTCAGCGTCGTCGCTGCTGAGGCTCACTTCCTTGGCCATTGGCGGCTCCCTTCTCGATTGCGGCATCAATGCAGCCTACGGGCCTGGCCCGAAACCTATGCCGTCATGCATTGCCTGCTCTCCGACATAGCCTGCTACGAGTCCGCAACTGTCAGTTACCTACACTGCGAACGGTGTCCCGCATATCAGGCAGTGCAGCGGCCCGTCCGCATCTTCCGGGACCTTGACGGGCTCGTAGGAGTGGCACGGGGAGACGACGATCATCATGTCGTCCGGCTCCACGAGTGCGGCCGGCTCGTCGGGGGCATCAAGGTGCCCGGTCATCTTGACCTTGAAGTGCTTCGAGTTGATGCCCTTGAAGGCGTTCCGAAGGAGGTCGTCGGCGTAGCGGGCAATTGCAGGTGTAGCCACACCCTCGATATATTCGACCTGCTGGTCGGTCAACCAGCGGTCCGGCTCAGCGGGCCGGCCGCAGAGTGGGCAGTGGTATCCAGTGGGGTCGTCGGCGTTTTCCGCCTCCTCGTTCGCGGGTCCGTCGTGCCACTTAAACAGGCCGTTGCAGTGGGGGCACTGACGGCGGAGGAAGCCGTCACTATCCAGAGGCAGGCTGACTCGGATCTCCATGTCAGGTCTCACTCACAAACTCGTTGACGTCGATGGGGGTGCCGTCGGCAGTTTTGCCAGTGATGGTCACGAAGAAGTGCGATTTCTGCGTTGAGCCGAACGAGTCGGCCCGATAGCACCGCACGCGGATGGACTTGCCTTGCGGCAGTCGGGCGAGCGGGAACTCGTCATTTTCGCGCATCAGCCCGGCCTCCTTGTCAGCCGACACGTCCAACTCGTACACGTCGCCCGGGCCGTGATTAGTGATCTGAACGGCATCGATCTTGCCGCGTCCGTTGTCGATGTACCGGGCCTCAAGTCGGGGCAAGCCAGTGGCCTTCGAGGAAGGAAGTTTCCTGCCGAGCGGCAAGCCGCCGCCGGGTGGGACCGGCGGGGTAAGGTCTCCCGCCTCGTGCCAGTCGGTGCCGGTCAGCCGGACGGCGCAGCCGGCCGTGTCCAGACGTTGGGCGAGTTCCTGCCGTTTCTTGACGCTGTTGTCGAGGCGGACGGCATGCCTGCCGTGAATATCGCTGAAGACCTTGACGTGGCCCATCTCGACGATCACGGTCCGGTCCTCGTCCCGGCCCATCGCCATACCTGCTTCGAAGAGGACGTTCGGTCGAGGCTGCATCTGAGGCGAGCATTCCGGGTCCCCAACGTAGGTGAGACTCTCGTGCAGGTACGCCACATCGTCAGGTGTCTGTAGCACGACCACCGCCTGGGCCGCCCCGAAGGCGGCATCTAGCACCTGTCCGATGTACGGAGAACCCTTGCCCGTCAGGCGGATCGCCTCGGACCACTCGATCGGATCGAGCCCGATCGAGCGGAGGAAGTCAAAGAGCCCTTTCCTGGCTGCCTCGTTCCGGCCGTGGATGACGAACACCTTGCGCGGGTCGGCCCCATCCCTCTTCTCCGTCACACGACGCTCCTTGCTCGACGCTCGCTAGCTGCTCGATGTCCAAAGATGCCCAGACCGTACCCGCCGATACCGACAAGACGTAACTCGCTCCTGGATGGACCGGCAGCACACGGCTGTGAGCGAGGCATCAGGGAACGAGGCAGCAAGAAGGCAGCGCGACCCTCGATGCAGGTTGGCCCAGGAAGTCAACCGACGACGGCCGGCACCTGCTCCTTGGCACGGGACGGCGTCAGGCGGCAGCAGCCGACAGCTTGAGTCCGCATCCCCCCGACGGAGGTCGTCCCTACCGGGCGACGTGCTGTGCTGGGGATGCCCTCTCATCTTCGACGATACGGCCCCGTCCGCGGCCTGACGCCCTTCGGCAACCGTGCTGCCTCTCTGCCGCCTCCCGTCGGTGACCTCCTGCCCGAGATGTCTCCCGGTCGTGGTACTACAGGGCTCGATGCCAGAAGGGGCTTGGTTCGCCTATTGGCATGAATCCGGCTGTCTTCAGCACGCGTAGACCGTCGGGGCTCACTGGGCGCGCAAACAGCCCTTTGCTTCCGCTGCTAATCAGGAACGACTCAAGAAAGCTCAACGCCCAAGCCCGTCCGGCGGGCGTCGTGCCGGCCACCCCTCCCAGGTAGACACCCTGCGGTCGTTGCCAGGTGCGTGTCACGTAGCGGCTTAACATCGTCGAGTCAAGCGACGTAATCGTCTTTGCCTGGAAGTCCTTTACGGCACGTGCCGTCAACGGGGCGATCACGACCATGCCTACCAGGCGTCGCCGGTTGTCGCGTTCGCTCTCTACCAGTCGGATGCACAGTGGGTTGCGTTGGTATAGACCCTGCATCAGGGCCAGTGATGGCGGATCATGCGGCAGCAGTGAGGCCAGGAAGTCGAAGGCGTCCGCGACGTCGCGGGGGGACTGAGCCCACCGCGTCGTGTGGATGCCGATGCGCATGCCGGGTAGGTCGCGGTTGCCTAGAGGGAGCCTGCGCAGGAGAGACAGTGTGCGGTGCAGCGCGGCAACGAAGGATGCCAGGGCGATTGCGCCCAGCACGATGCTGAGCGCTCGGAGCCAAGTGACCTGGCTCGGGTTCGAGACCGATACCGCAATGCCGACAATGCCGAGCAGGGTAGATAGACACCAAGCCCCGATCGCCAGTTGCCAGTTTTGTGGTAAGGCGGGGCGGGGCCTGGGCGCCATCCGGCTCCTTCCGATGAGTCGACGGGGTAGTGCAATGCAGGGTTCACGTAGAGCGAGACATTAGGCCGGTCAGCGACGGGGACCCACGGTAGTGGCGGCGGGACAAACGGAAAAGAAGCCTGTAAGGAAGCCGTCAGACTCCAAGGTGAGCAGCCAAGGGAGTTGAAGGCCGCCTTGGGCGGCGGAGGTCGGCCGGGCTCGCCGGCGGAATGGCTGTCGACAGCAACGGTGACAGCAACCGCGTCGAACGGCGGCACACTGACAAGGGCTGACATGGACGAGGCTCCGAGCGTGCGGCCGTTCCCGAACGCGTGCGGACGCGACGCACAGAGCTTGTAAACGAGACGTCGGATGGACCCTGCCAGCGACGCCACTGCCGAAACGTTCTCATTAGGATCAAGGCGCCGCGCAAGCGCGGCGCAGCCCGCCGCACTCGGCCTGCTGGCGGCCTCCGGCCGGCATCGGCCGGCACGGCGGGCCGAACGTTCGGCTGGTCAGCATCGGCGGTGCCACCACCGTAGTTCGGGCGACGTCTGCGGATCGTGAAGGCTCCTGCGCAGCAGGACGGCGTCCAGAGCATCAACGAGGGAACGCACCTCACTCCCGGCGCGCGGTGGGAGCATCGTCACGACCTCTTCGAGCATGTCGCGAGCCCATCCCGCACCGCAGCAGGAACAGGTGAACTCGGCCTCCCACTGCTTCCACGAACGTCGGAGCCCACGTACGTGCACGGACCATACGTTGATTGCCGCAGCCACTACCCCTGGCATCAGTCGCGCGCCTTCAAGCTGCCGAATCGCCGCGTTGGTTGCTCCGGACAGCCCGGGAGTGCTGCGATAGCGCACCCATGGTTGTCGCCAGGTTCGCTCCCGCAGTCGAAGCGATGCCGGTCTTCTACGCGGCATAAACCCTTCGAATGGCGTTCATGTCGACATCCTGCCAGCCGTACACGGCCACCGCCAGGCCGTGACGATCGCGAGGGTGCCTGGCCGCCGTCGAGGTCGGGGCGACCGCTGCCGCGCCGCTTCGCGGCTTGCCACCGGGTACCGGGGGCCAGGCGCATGGAGGAGCCGACGGCACGGCAAGCCGCCCCCCGGCCCGATGGGCCGAGGGCGGTGAGCTGTAGGCCGCCGGACAGCCGCGCCCAGCGCGTTGCCGTGCCAGCCACGTGCCAGTAGCCGGTGGCCCAGGCGGTCAGCAGCGGGCATGATCGGGCACCACGGCGCCGCCGCTGACCAGGCGTTCCGGACAACTCAGGTCAGCCGGAAACGATCTTCCAAACTGACGGTGCGGGTTCGATTCCCGTCGCCCGCTCCACACCTTCCGGCCCAGGTCAGCGGCAATCTGCCGCGATCCTGGGCCGATCGACTACTCCCCCGATCTGATCTGCGGGCCATCCGTGGGCCACTACTCGCCGGGCGCGATCCGCCTCGACCTTGATTGCCGCGCCACTGCGTACGCTCAGGTCACAACGACGACGGGTCGTCCCTCAGACGGCTGTACAGGTAAACCGTCGCACCACCGGCCGTCCCGGAACTCACACGCTCGCACCACGCCCTCCGGCAGCGCTGTCCTGTGGTCACGCAACGGCCCGCCGCCGGGCCGTCGCTCCCGCCTGATTCGGTCGCCGCCTCACGCCGAACACGTACGCGGCCGCAGCTCGCTCATTTCTGCCCGAGCCACCCACACACCCAATACGATCCGCCCGCGTCCCGTTCCACGTACCACGAGTAGGTGACCTCTCCTGCTGGATCCCCCGTGGACGGTTTGAGCTGCGTCATCTTCGCCTTGACGATGATCCGGTCGGCATCCGCCGGGACCTCGTACGGCAGCAGCGTCCACTTCCCGATGTAGTAGCCGTTCAACGCGAACCCGAGCAGGGTGGACCGCAGCCGCGGGCAGGTGCCGGACTTGAAGACGTCCATGTTGTGGCCGGTGAGCCCGTCCATGTAGGTGCCGAACACCTTGTCGATCTCGGCGGGCGACATCGGCGTACGCGTCGGGTGCGACGGCGTGTGAATGCTCGGAGTCGGTGTCTGTTCTGCGGCGGAGGTGCTGGGCTGGGCGACGGCCGGGGTCGTCAGCGGCGACGGCGACGCCGTGTTCGAGTTGTTCCTGACGACAATCACGCCGACCACGACGACCACTACGGCCACGGCGATCGCGACAAGCCCGAACACGCCTCCGACGAGGCCGACGATCAATCCGGTGTTCGGCTTGGGCGGAGGTGGCGGCGCTGGCGCTCCAGCAGGTGGCTGCTGTCCCGAATTGGGGCCGGGTGGGGGGTTCATGGCGCTCATGCGCCCAGACTATAGGCGCACTGAGATGCTTCTATTGCTGCCGAGGACAGGGGGCTGTGGGCCGAAACCCTGCGCGTACGTCGGCTCGTGACGGACTCTCCAGCCGTGGACGACGTGATCGACCGAGATGGGCGGCCCGCGAGGACGAAGACCTCCGAGATCCCCATTGTCGTACGCGATGAGTCAGCCCAGCCGCGCGGATGGGTGACCGGCCGTGCCGACCTCGGGCGCACTCGGCGGGCGGGCGTTTCCGCCCGACGCCGGCTCCGGGAGGGCACGGAACAGCAGCCAGGCCAGGGCTGGCAGCGCGGGCAGCGGAGCGAGGGCCGCCTGGAGTGAGGTGGCGTCGGCGACGCTGCCGATCAGGGGGCTGGCCAGGCCGCCGATGCTGACGGCCAGGCCGAGGGTGATGCCGCTGGCGGTGCCGACCCGGGTGGGCAGGTAGTCCTGGCCGAGGGTGACCTGTAGCGAGAACGGGACGGCGAGGCCCACGGAGGTCAGGGCCACGAAGAGGGTACAGCGCGGGGCCGGGGACGAACACGACGCCCGCCGTCGCGGCCACGGTGCCCAGGTACGACCAGCGCGCGACGGTGACCCGCCCCCAGCGGCCGGCCAGCTTTCCGCCGAGCACGGTGCCCACCGCGCCGCCGAGGTAGAGCACGAACAGCGCCAAGGCGCCGCCGACCGGCCGCCGCCGGTGCGCAGCTCGGCGTGGACCGAGACGAACGTGCTCAGCCCGACGAACAGGATCGACCGGCAGGCCACGGCCAGCGACAGCCGCACGAACGACGCGCGGTCGTCGGTCCCGGTCGGGGTCGACGTGCCGCCGCCGACGCGTCCATGATCACCCAGCGCGCGCAGTACGGGCAGGCACAGTGCGCTGCCCACGAGGGCGGGCAGCACGAGCAGCGGCGTGAGCCGCAGCCCGCCGTGGGCGACCACGAGGGCGACCAGGACGGGCGCGGCGGCGAAGCCGAGGTTGCCGCCCAGGGCGAACCAGCCCATCGCCGCGTGGCTGCCCCGGCTGGCGATCCGCGCGAGGCGGGCGGACTCGGGATGGTAGGCGGCGACCCCGATGCCGGAGACCGCCACGAACAGCAGGGTCAGCGCGTAGGAGCCGGCGATGCCGCTCAGCGCGATGCCCAGCCCGCCGAGGACGGTGCTCACGGGCAACAGCCACGGCGACGGCCGCCGGTCGGTCAGCGCGCCGAACAGCGGCTGCGCCACCGAGGACAGCAGGGACGCGGCCAGCACGATGCCGGAGGCGGCGGCGTAGCCGTACTGGCGCTCGGCGATGAAGTAGGGGACGAGCGACGCCACGGCGCCCTGGTAGACGTCCACGCAGGCATGCCCGACCGACAGCAGGACGACGGGTCTGTTCCTCGGCACCCGGCAATGCTCGTCAGCACCACCGTTGTCGCGCTTCCGATAACCTGCCACCTGATGCCGGAAGTCCGCCATTCTCCCGTCGCCCCGACCCGCGCCCTGTGGTTGACTCCCGGCTCCGGGATCGACGCGCACCGACACGACGACCACCAGATCGGCTACGCCGCGCGAGGGGTGCTGGCCGTCAGCACCGACGCGGGGGCGTGGGTCACTCCCGCCACCCGCGCCATCTGGATACCCGCCGGGACGGTGCACGCCCACCAGGCCCACGGCCGACTCGAACTGCACCTCGTCGGCCTGCCGACGGCGGAGAACCCACTCGGCCTGGACCGGCCGACGGTGTTGGCCGTCGGCCCGCTGTTACGTGAGCTGATCCTCGCCTACACCCGTCGTCCGCACGACGACAGCCCGGCACGCGAGCGGCTGCGGGTCGTCCTGCTCGACGAGCTGCGAGCCTCCCCCCAGCAGCCCCTGCACCTGCCCGCTCCCCGCGACCCCCGGTTGGCGGCGCTGTGCGCGGCCCTCCACGCGGATCCGGCCGACAACCGCACCCTCGCCGCACTCGGGAAGCAGGTCGGTGCGAGCGATCGCACCCTGTCCCGGCTCTTCACCGCCGACCTCGGCATGAGCTTCCCGCAGTGGCGTACGCAACTGCGCCTGCACCACGCCCTGCTCCTGCTGGCCGACGACATGCCGGTGACCACGGTGGCGCACCGGTGCGGGTGGTCGTCGGCCAGCGCGTTCATCGACGCGTTCCGCCGCACCTTCGGGCACACCCCGGGGGCGCACCGGAGGTGAGCCGGGCAGTCAGCTCGGCCGGACCATCGGGGTGTGACCAGGCGCGCCCCGGCTGCCGGCGCCAGGTCTCGGTAACTCCTCGCCGGCCGGGCCGCACTCGGCCCGCTCCGCCAGGCGCCTCGGGGCGAGATCGGCGCCGGTGCGGCTGCTGCGTACCATGCGGGGCCGGGCATCCCCTCGTCCCGCGGAGGTATCGGCAGATGGCAGGCCAGCACGAGGGGTACGCCCTCGGCGTCGACCTCGGCACGTCGCACACCGTCGCCGTGCTGCGCCGGCCGGACGGGCACACCCGCCCGCTGCTGGTGGACGGCCAGCCGATCATCCCCTCCGGCGTGTACGCGGACGAGGACGGGCTGCTGCACGCCGGCCGGGACGCCCAGCGGCTGGCCCGCACCGATCCGGGCCGGTACGAGCCCAACCCGAAGCGGCGCATCGACGAGCCGGCGGTGTCGCTGGGCGACCGCCGGTATCCGCCGGCCGAACTGCTGGCCGCGACGCTGCACGCGGTGGCCCGGGCGGCCGTCGAGGCGGTCGGCTTCCTGCCCCCGGCGGTGCTCACCTGCCCGGCGACCTGGAACGCGGCCCGGCGGCAGGTGCTCGCCGACGCCCTGGCCGTGGCCGGGTGGCCGTCCGCGGCCGAGCACACGCTCTCCGGCCCCACCCCACCGGGCACCCGGCTGCTACGGGAGCCGGTCGCCGCCGCCCGCTACTACACCCAGGTGCTGCGCCGGCCGGTGCCGGTCGGCGGGGCGATCGCCGTGTTCGACTTCGGCGCCGGCACCCTGGACGTCGCCGTGCTCCGCAACGAGGGTGCCGACCCGTGGGGCGACTCGGGGTTCAGCGTGGTCGCCGCGGGCGGTGCCGACGACCTCGGCGGCCTCGACGTCGACGCGGCGCTGCTGGGTCGGCTCGGCGAGCTGGTCGCGGGCGAGCATCCGGCGCAGTGGCAGCGGCTGGTCCACCCGCGGTCGGCGACGCAGCGGCGGGAGCAGCTCGAACTCTGGGAGAACGCCCGGGGCGCGAAGGAGATGCTGTCCCGCGCGACGGCCGCGCCGGTGGCCGTGCCGGGGGTGGAGGCGGTCGTCACCCTCACCCGCGCCGACCTGGAGCGGGTGGCCGCGCCGCTGCTGGGCCGGGCGGTGGCGGTGACCCGGGAGGTGATCGGCGCGGCCGGCCTCGACCCGCAGCAGCTCGCCGGCCTGTTCCTGGTCGGCGGCGCCACCCGGATGCCGATGGTGGCCCGGCTCCTGCACGCCGAGCTGGGCGTCGCCCCGACCGTGCTGGAGCAGCCGGAGCTGCCGGTCGCCGAGGGGGCGCTCACCGACCTGCCCCTGCCCCGACGCCCCCGGGGCGCCGCCGCCTTCGCCGCGCCCGCGCAGGCCGGACCCGCCGCGCCGCCACAGCCAGGACCAGCGCCGGCGCAGCAGCCAGGGCCGGTCGCGCCGGCGCAGGCCGGACCGACCGCACCGCCGCAGGACGCAGCCGCCGCGCCGGCGCCGGCCGGGTCCGGCGTACCGGCGCAGCAGGCCGCCGTGCCGGCGCTGCCCCAGCCCGCCGGGCCCGTGGGCCCCACGCCGACCGTTGTCGCCGGGCCGGAAGGCGTCACGCCGGCTCTCCCCGCCGGACTGGCGCCCACCCTGGTCGCGGGTGCGTCGACCACGCCGACCGTACCGGCCCCGACCACGCCGTACGGACCGCCGGGCGCCGCCCCGCCCGGGAGCCCGGTGCCGGGCGCGCCGCCGGCCGCCGTACCAGCCGGTCACGGCCAGCACGGCGGCCACGACGCACACGGCCAGCACGGCGGTCATGGCGGTCAGCCGTTGGGCGTGCCCGGGCCGCCTCAGGCGGGCGGATGGGCGCCCGGGGTGCCCCCGGCGAGCCTGTCCGCCGGGCCGGGCGCGTCGCCGGCGGCGTGGCCGGGCGTACCCGTCTCCGGCACGCCGGTGTCGCCGCCGCCCGGCGCCGGCCCGACCGCGCCGGCGTTCCCCCGCCGCCGGGCGCTGTGGATCACGGCCGGGGCCGTCGTCGCCCTCGCCGGCGTGGTGACCGCGGCGGTGCTCTACCTGGCCCGGGACCGCTACCCCGCCCTGGATTTCCGGGCCGCCGTCGAGACGGTGGCGCGGGTGGATGCCGGGGCCGAGCGGCCGTCGGCGATGTTCACCGCGGTGCTCGGCGAGCGGGCGTATCTCGCGTACCCGCTCGACGACGGGCGGCTGGAGGTGGTGGCGGTCGACGCCGACTCCGGCGGGGTGAAGTGGCGGAAGCAGACCGAGGCGTCCGCCGAACGGTGGGAGCGGATCGTCGCGCTGCCCGACGCGGTGGTGGCCTTCGCCGACGCGATCGGCGACGACACCCCCCGGGACCTGGTGCTGCTCGACGGCGCTTCCGGCAACCAGCGGTGGCGCCGGCCGATCCTGGGCGACGACGAGGTCTTCTTCGGCGAGGACGTCGCGGTGCTGGTCGACCGGACCGGGAAGCAGCTGGTCGGGCTGCGCCTGAGCGACGGCGGGGAGACGTGGGTGCAACCCAGCCCGCAGGACGAGTACGGCGGCGCCGGCACCAGCGTCCACCCGGTCACCACCGACAAGGCGCTGGGCGGCCCGGCCTTCGTCGACGGCTCGCCGCGCGACCCCTGGCGCGGCGAGGTCCGCCGGCTCGTGCAGGTGGGCGCGGACCGTTCCGTCCGGGTGGTCGACATGGGCAGCGGCCGCACCGTCCACAGCCGCGCCAACGTTGCCGACCAGGACGACCTGGTGGTGGCGCACGAGGACCGCCTCTACGTCGCCCGCGACGAGGCCGGCTATCAGTTGCTCGCGTACGACCTGGCGACCGACGCCCAGCCGAAGGTGCTGTACACCGCCCCGGACGACCGCAAGCGGCCGGAGGCGCTGGTGCCGTGCGGCGAGCACCGGGCCTGCCTGCTGGAGACCACGGGCGGCGAGGACGAGAGGACCGAGGTGGTGGCGGCGACCGAGGAGAAGCTGGCCCACTGGCCGGCGCCGGAGGCGACCCGGCTGGTGCCGCTCGGCGAGCACCTGCTGGTCCGGCAAACCTCCTCGGAGTCGGTCAGCACCCTGTTCGACCCGGACGGTCGCGCGGTGCTGCGGGACCGGAAGGGGGTGGCGGTCCGGCTCGACGGGGGCAACCTGCTCGTCTTCGCCGATCCGCCGAGCTCGGTCGAGGACGACCGCAGCGTCGCCGGGGTGGCGGCCGGCTCGGGCGCGGTGACCGAGATGGGCCAGTTGGTGGGCGTACGCAGCGAGACGTGCTCGTGGAACACCAGCGTGATCGTCTGCGGCGCCAAGGAGGACTTCGTGCTCTACCGGTTCGCCGACCGTTAGCCGGATCCCGACAGTCATTCAGATCGATCTATATAACCGATAACCTCCTCTCAACGGCCAGGCCGCCCCGCGTCCGGTCACGAGCCGGCGCGGGGCCGACAGGAGGAGGACCGGCATGACACTTCCCCGTACCCGGCGGTGGCGGGCCCGCCCGGTGGGCGTACTCGCCCTCGCCGCCGCGCTCGTCGCCACCGTGGGCACCCCCGCCACCGCGGCCTCCGGCGGCGAGATCCGGCACGCCGACGACGCGAACGCCGTGACCGACGGCTACGTCGTGGTGCTCCGGGACGACAGCGTCGGCCGGCACGGCGGCGACCGGCAGGTCGCGGTCAGGAACGTCGCGGACCGGCTGGCCGACCGCTACGGCGCCGCCCTCGGCCACGTCTACGGCCACGCACTGACCGGCTTCGCGGCGCGTCTGCCGGAGCGCGCGGCCCGTCGGCTCGCCGCCGACCCGGCCGTGGCGTACGTGGAGCGGGACCGGATGGTCACCCTCGTCGGGCCGGGCGTCCAGCTCGACCCGCCGTCCTGGGGTCTGGACCGGATCGACCAGCGCAGCCTCCCGCTCGACGGCCGGTACGCCTACCCGAACACCGCGCACAACGTGCACGCGTACGTCATCGACACGGGCCTGCGGCGCACCCACACCGACTTCGGTGGGCGGGCGGGCGTGGGGGTGGACCTCGTCGACGGCGGCCCGGCGGACGACTGCAACGGCCACGGTACGCACCTGGCCGGCACCGTCGGCGGCACGCGGCACGGGGTGGCGAAGGAGATCCAGCTGCGCCCGGTGCGGGTGCTGAACTGCGCCGGCAGCGGCACCTTCTCCCAGGTGATCGCCGGGGTGGACTGGGTCACGGCGAACGCGGTCCGGCCGGCGGTGGCGCTGCTGGCGCTCGGCGGCGGGGCCAGTACGGCCCTCGACTCGGCCGTGAACCGGTCGATCTCGTCCGGCGTCACCTACGTCGTCACGGCCGGCAGCTCGAACACCAACGCCTGCAACTACTCTCCCGCCCGGGTGCCGGCGGCGCTCACCGTGGCCGGCACCACCATCACCGACGGCCGGATGCCGAGCGGCAACTACGGCAGTTGCCTCGACCTGTACGCCCCCGGCGCCAACATCACCTCCACCTGGCACAGCACCGACACGGCGGTGGCCACTCTCAGCGGCGGGTCGATGGCCGCCGCGCACGTCGCCGGGTGCGCCGCGCTCGCCCTCTCGGCCAACCCCACCTGGACTCCCGCCCAGGTGGCGGCCTACCTGACCGGCAGGGCGACCACCGGGGTCGTCAGCGGCGTGGTCGCCGGCACGCCGAACCGCCTGCTCTACTGCGGCGCCTGACCGGGGAACGCCGAGGCCACCGGCACCGGTGCCGGGCATCCCCGGCGCCCGCCCGCGCGGGCGGATCGTCCGCCCCGAACGGCCGACACGGGCGATCGGGCCGGGGTCGATGCGGCGCCGGCACGAGGACGGTCGCACCTCCGGCATGGCGGCGAGCCGTCCGCCGGGCACCGGGTACGCCTCGCCGGCGACGCGGTGACGGCCGCGCGCAACATCGATTCTCATCGACGCTTGTCGCTGGAGACGTCTGCGACTACCGTCGAATCCAGTGACGATCGACTATATGGTCATCGGCGCGGGCATCGCGGGCGCCAGCGCCGGGCACCACCTCGCCGCGTACGGCAGCGTGCTGCTGGCCGAGATGGAACACGTCCCCGGCCAGCACTCCACCGGCCGCTCGGCCGCCCTGTTCTCCGAGTACTACGGCGGGCCGGTGGTGCGCGGGCTGACCCGGGCCAGCCGGGGCTTTCTCACCGCCCCGCCGCCGGGGTTCGCCGACCATCCGCTGCTCACCCCGCGCGGCGTGCTCAGCCTCTGCCCGCCGGGCGCCGAGGACGAGTTCGACGCGGCGCTGCGCGACGGGGCCGACGTGGACCCGCCGGCCCGCGAGATCGACCTGGCCGAGGTGGCCGCGTACTGCCCGGTGGTGCGGCCGGGTTGGTGCCGGCGGGCGATGGTGAAGCCGGCCGCCCGGGACCTCGACGTCGCCGCGCTGCACCAGGGATACCTGCGGGGCATCCGCGCGGCCGGCGGCCGGGTGGTGTGCGGCGCCCGGGTCCGCCGGCTGCGGCGGGCGGACGGGGCGTGGCGGGTCACCACCGACGCCGGCGAGTTCACCGCGCGGGTCGTCGTCAACGCGGCGGGCGCCTGGGCCGACGAGGTCGCCGCGGCGGCCGGCGTACGACCGGTGGGGCTGATCCCGCTGCGGCGTACCGCCTTCCTCGTGGACGCGCCGGCCGGCGTCCCGGCGACGGACTGGCCGATGGTCAACGACGTGGCCGGCACCTTCTACTTCAAGCCGGAGTCGGGGCGGCTGCTGGTCTCCCCGTCCGACGCCACCCCGGCGCCGCCCGGGGACGCCCGCCCCGACGACCTCGACGTGGCGATCGGCGCCGAGCGGGTGCAGGAGGCCACCACGCTGAGCTTCCGCCGGGTCCACCGGGCCTGGGCCGGTCTGCGGACCGCCGCCCCGGACGACGTGCCGGTGATCGGCCCGGCACCCGAGGCGCCGGACTTCCTCTGGCTGGCGGGGCTGAGCGGCTACGGCGTCCAGACGGCGCCCGCGGCGGGCGCACTGCTCGCCGCGCTGGCGGCCGGCGCCCCACCACCCGTCGACCCGGCCCCGCTCTCACCCGCCCGCTTCCCCTGACCCGGGTGGGTCAGTGGGGGCGTTGGCCCACCAGCGAGCGACGGGGCAGCATCGTCCACGCCGAGATGCCCGCCGACACCAGCGCCGCCAGCAGCATCACCTGGAACACCGCCGGATAGCCGGCCGCGCTGGCGACCAGGCCGGCCAGCGGCGCCCCGGCCACCAGGCCCAGGTCCCAGAACGACGTGAACGCGCCGAGCGCCGCCCCCTGGTGCGCCGGGTCGGTCCGGTTGATCACGAGCAGGGCCAGCGCCGGGAAGAGCAGCGAGAGCCCGGCGCCGATCACCAGCCCACCGACGACCGCGACCACGAGATTCGGCGCGACCGCGACCAGAAGCAGCCCCACCGCCTCCACCAGCGCCGACGCGACCGCCACCCGGCCGGCGCCGAGCCGGTCGGGCAGCCCGCCCACGAACAGCCGGACCCCGACATAGGTGAAGCCGAACGCGTTGAACGCGGCGATCCCGTTCTCGATGCCCCGGTCGGCCAGGTGCAGGGCGACGAACGCGGCCAGTGCGGCGTACCCGAAACCGGCCAGGGAGAGCGCGACGCCCGGGGCGACCGCGCTGCGCGGCAGGATGCCGGCCGGGCCCTTCGGTTCCGGCTGCCGCGGCCGGGGGCGGACGGCCACGAGCGCGGCCCCGGCCAGCGCCGCCAGGACCGCGAACAGCCACACGGCGGGATAGCCGCCCGAGGTGCGCAGCAGCACCGCGCCGAGCAGCGCGCCGAGCGTGATGCCCAGCCACATGTGGATGCCGTACAGGCCGACGACGCGGCCCCGCCGGTCGGCCGGCGCGAGCGCCACCAGCCAGGCGGCGCCGGCGGTGTAGACGGCCGCCTCCCCCACGCCGTGCAGGACCCGGACGCCGACCAGCACGCCGACGTTGCCGGCCACCAGGTAGGCCGCGGCGGCCGCCGCGCACACGGCCGCCCCGGCCAGCATCACCGTCCGGTACCCGTGCCGGTCGCCGAGCCGGCCGGCGATGGGCCGGGCGATCACGGCGGAGACCGCGATCGCGGCGATCACCACGCCCACCTCGACCCGGTTGCCGTCGAGTTCGTCGAGGACGTAGAAGGGCAGCACGGCCAGGGACGCGCCGACGCCGAGCAGGCAGAGGAAGATGGCGCCGAACAGCGGCACGATGGGCCGGTAGAACGCAAGTTTCCCGCCGGTCGTGGTCATGCGGTGACGCTCCTAGGCCGGTACGACGTGGAAGAAGTGGGTCGGCAGGTGCACGGCCAGGCCCTCGTGGATCTCGGCGCAGACGGCCGGGCCGTCGGTGGCGAAGGTGCCCGGCGGCGGGGTCGCCACGCGGATCGCGGAGCGCCCGGCGTCGAGCAGGCGCGCAGCCATCGCGAAGTCGCCCACCACCGCCTCGCCCGGCGCCACCATCCGGGTACGGCTGATCAGGACGCCGTTGCGGTGCAGGTCCGCCAGCAGCGCGTCGCGCCCGAGCAGGTGGGTGTAGTAGTCCCTCGGGTTGACGATCATCGCGTGCGGGGTGGCGCCGGTCTGCTCGATCTCGTCGCAGGCGGCGAGCAGGCCGGTCAGCCAGTCGTGCCGGTACGGCAGCCGCCCGATCTCGGGGTGCCGCAGCAGGCCGTGCTCGCCGATGGTCAGCGCCTGGTTCTCCGCCGTGGCGAGGCGGACCAGCAGCCGGTAGTCGACGAAGACGGCCAACCCCTCCGGGTCGTCGGCGAGTTCCTCGGGGACGCGTACCCAGGCGCGGATCGGGTGCACGGCGGCCGAGGCGGTGCCGAACCGGAAGGCCGCCTCGCGGCGCAGGCCGGACTCGTGCACCGCGGCGGCCTCCCCGACGTCGGGTCGCCCCTCGCACCAGAACCGCACCGGGTCCATCCCCACCGACCGCTTACGGAACAGGTTGCGGACGGTCACCCGGGGGCGTTCCTTGGTCGGCTGGAAGGCGTCCGTGATGGTGTAGTCGAAGCGCACCTCGGCACCGGTCGGGTCGGCGGCGTACGCGCGGGCGAACACCTCGCCGGGCGACAGGGTCGACGACGCGGTCACGGGCGGCGCGGCGGTGGTGGTCATGAATCCTCCCCGATGGCGATGGCGTGCCGGATCAGCCGCTGGTAGAAGGGCTGGTGGTGGTCGTGGTACGCGCGCAGGGTGTCGTCGTTCTCGACGGTCACCGCGAAGGACTTGGCGACCGGCGAGAAGCCGGAGGTGCGCTCGACGTCGAGGTGCCACTTGCGGGTGCGTCGCCACTCGGCGCGCTCCCCCGGCGCCCAGTTCAGCGCCTCCGGCCGGAACGGCAGCCCCACGGCGGCGCACCAGGCCGCCACCGTGTCCGCGGGCCGGCGCAGCAGGTCCTCGGCCCGGATCACCACCGGCGGCCGGCGCGCGGTCCGGCGGACCAGGTCGAACAGCTCCCACTGGTGCTCGAAGCCGATCTCCGGGCAGGTCACCGTCGGCTTGATGGCGTAGTGCGAGCTGATCGTGCGGGCCGGTTCCCGGACGATGAAGGTGTGCGTGACGTCGGCGATCGCCTCGGGATCGTCGAACAGGTGCCGGTACCGGTACTCGAGGGTGTCCTTGACGAAGACCGTCCGGTCCCGGCCCAGCCCGGTCAGGTGCGCGACGACGTCGGCCGGGTCGGTCACGGTGACGGTGCCGCCGTCGGCGGTGGGCAGGTCGACGTGCCCCTCGTCGACGAGGGTGACCAACGGCTCGTGCACGACCGTCACGTCGCCGCGGGCGATCATCATCCGCAGGAACGCGGTGGAGAGCGCCCGCGGATGCGCCCACATGGCGATCACCGGCATGCCGGCCCCCCGTACCGCGTGGCCTGCCGGACCGGCGCGCCGCCGGGGCGGTGGACGGGCCTCACTGGGACCACCAGGTCGGCTTGCGGTCCCAGCGGTGGTCGCGCAGCCGGTCCAGCAGCCCGGCGTCCAGCGGCGCGCCGTCGCTGACGGCCAGGTTGGCGCGGACGTGCTCGACCCGGCGCATGCCGGGGATCACCGTGCTCACCGCCGGGTGGTGCAGGATGAACCGCAGCGCCAGCTCCGGCATGGTCGTCCCCGGCGGCACCTCGGCGGCCAGCCGCTCGGCGCGCTCCACGCTGGGCAGCAGATTCTCCGGGCCGAAGTACGTGCTGCGCCAGTCCTCCTCCGGCCACGTGCTGTCGGCGGTCAGCGTGCCGGTCAGCGTCCCCTCGTCGAACGGCACCCGGGCGATGATCCCGATGTCGTCGCGCTGCGCGCGGGGGAACAGCTCGTCCTCGGGCGCCTGGTCGAAGATGTTGTAGATGACCTGGACGACGTCGATCATCCCGGTGTCGAGGGCGGCGTGGCAGTTCGTCGGTTCCCACCGGTTGACGCTGATCCCGACGCCGTCGACCAGGCCCTCGCGCTTGAGGTCCGCGACGGTCTCCTGCCAGCGGCCGTCGGCCGCCCAGCGGTCCTCCCAGACGTGGAACTGGAGCAGGTCGATCCGGTCCACCCCGAGGTTCTCCAGGCTGTGCCGGGTGTACTCGCGGATGTGGTCGGCCGGGAAGACGTCGTCCAGGGTGTCCTGCGGGCCGGGCGGCCACTCCCGGTTCTTCGGCGGGATCTTGGTGGCCAGGTAGAGCCGGCGGTCCGGGTGCCGGCGCACGAGGGCGCCGAGCAGCCGTTCGCTGACGCCCCGCCCGTAGACCCAGGCGGTGTCGAAGAAGTTGCAGCCCCGTTCCACCGCCTCGTCCAGGCAGGCCGGCGCGGTGTCGTAGTCCCAGCCGGTGAAACCGCCCGGTCCCCCGCCGATGCCCCACATCCCGTACCCGACCTCGCTGACCTGCCAGCCGAGCCGACCCATCCTGCGGTATCGCATTCCACTCCCTCGTCCGTGCCGGTCGCCGCGCCGCGCGCGGCTGGTCACCCTGGTCCGGCCGGCAGCAGCAGCCGGTCGGTCGCCCGTCGCTCGTGCTCGCCCAGCCACGCCCGGTAGGCGCCGACGGACGGCCCGAGCCGGTGGTCGGTGAAGCCCCGGCGCCGTTCCAGCTCGGCGCAGCCGTCGCGGCGGAACAGCCGGGGGTTGTCGGTGAGCAGCGTCGCGAAGACCGCCCGCAGCCGCTCCTCGTCGGCGCCGGCCCCGGCCGGGAACAGCGCGAGCAGCACGGCGGCGGCCCGGTCGCCGTCGGTCGCCGCCTCGCGCAGCGCCGCCACGAAGCGCACGCAGCTCACCCGGGGCAGGGCGTCCGCGCCGGCCAGCGGCAGGTCGGTGAAGTCGACGCTCACCGGGTGCAGGACGTGCACCGTGCCGCCCCACAGCCGCGGGTCGACGACGGTGGCGACGATCCGCCGGGCGGCCCAGTCCACCGGCGTCCAGTCGGAGCGGACCGGCGCGTCGGGGCGCATCCGCAGCCGGTGGCAGGCGGCCAGCAGCAGGTGGGTCAGCGCCCGGGGGTTGGGCTGCCCGTCGTCAGCGGCGGGCATCACCTCCCCGAGACGCAGCACGGTGACGGTCGCGCCGCGCCGCCGGGCCTCGGCGAGATACCGCTCCGCCACCCACTTCGACCGGCTGTAGCCACTGGTGGGCGGGACGACGAGGGCCGGGTCGCACCCTTCCGGCAGCGGGTCGGGGCGGCGGGCGGCCTCGGTGTCGAGGACGCCGAGGGTGGAGACGTGGTGCAGCGGCTTCGGCCGGCCGGTCAGCGCCAGCCGGAGCAGTTCGGCGGTGCCGAGGACGTTCGCCTGGCGGTGGGCCCGGTAGTCGAACAGGAAGTTGACCAGCGCCCCGGCGTGCAGCACGAGGTCGCAGTCGTGGGCCAGCCGGGCCCAGGTCTCCGGGTCCAGGCCGAGGGCGGGGCGGGCCAGGTCCGCGGCGTACCCGTGCAGGCGCAGGCCGTGGCCGGGCCGCCACAGGCCCCGCTCGGCCAACGCCCGGACCACGCGGGCGGTGGCCTCGGCGTCGTCGGCGGCCCGCGCGAGGCACAGCACCCGGACGTCGGTGGTGGCGAGCAGTTCGTGGACCAGCCGCGCGCCGACGAACCCGGTGGCGCCCGTGACCAGGACGGTGCGCGGCGACCGGCGCCGGGCGACGGGGCGCACCGGCAGGTCGGCCGGGACGGCCGCGTCGCGTTCCACCAGCTCGGCCTCGGTCTCGGCGGGGTCGGCCGCGCGCAGGCGCGCCGCGACCACCCGGGCGAGCCGGGCGGCGGTGGGGTGGGCGAAGAGGTCCTGGACGCCGACCCGGACGTGGTGGTCGGCGCCGAGCGCGGTCACCACGTCGAGCGCCTGGAGCGAGTCGCCGCCGGCGTCGAGGAAGTCGGTGTCCGGGTCGAGGTCCGGCCGGCCGAGCACGGTCCGGAACACGGCCAGCACCCGGTCCGGCAGCGTACGCGCCACGGCGCGCGCGGCGGTCGCCCGCGCCCGTTCGGCGAGCGTACGGTCGAGCCAGGTCTCCAGGGCCCGCCGGTCGACCTTGCCGTTGCCGGTCAGCGGCAGTGCGTCCCGCACCACGACGTGCCGGGGCACGTGGGGCCGGGGCAGCAGCCGGCGCAGGTGCGCCCGCAGCGCCGGCTCGGTCACCTCCGGATCGGCGGCGACGAAGAGGGCCAGCGACTTCCCCCGGCCCTCCCGGGCGAGGAGGACCTTCGCCTGCCGCACCCCGGGCAGCCGGGTGGCGGCGGTCTCGATCTCGCCGGCCTCGATCCGGACGCCGTTCACCTTGAGCTGGAAGTCGCGCCGGCCGACGAAGTGCAGTCGGCCGTCGGCGGCGAGACGGCCCAGGTCCCCGGTGCGGTAGAGCCGGGTGCCGGGGATGCCGGGCAGCGGGTTGGGGACGAACACCTCGGCGGTGCGGGCCGGGTCGCCGAGGTATCCCTCGCCGAGGCACACCCCGCCGATGACGATCTCGCCGGTCGCGCCGGGCGGCAGGGGGCGCAGCTCGGCGTCCACCACCGCCGCGTAGCAGTTGTCGATGGGCCGGCCGATGGGGATGACGTCGCCGTCGGACCGGGTGACGGTGTGGAAGACCATGCCGATGGAGGCCTCCGTCGGGCCGTACCCGTTGGTGGCCGACACTCCCGGCACCAGGTCGGCCAGGCGGTGCACCGCCCACGGGTCGATCTCCTCGCCGCCGACGATCACGTGCCGCAGCGTGGCGACGGCGCGGCGGGCCGCCGGGTCCCGGTCCAGGACCGACACCAGCGCGCCGAGCACGCTCGGCACGAAGTCGGTCATCGTGACGGCCTCGTCGGCGATGGTGCGGACGGTCCGTTCGACGTCGAGGAAGCCGCCCTCGACGGGCACCACCACCCGGCCGCCGGTGGTCAGCGGCCAGAACATCTGCCACACCGACGAGTCGAAGGTGTGCCGGCTGTTCTGCAGCACCACCTCTGCGCCGGTGGCCGCGAAGTAGCGGGTCATGAAGCGGAACCGGTTGGCGATGCCGTCGTGCCGGTTGACGGCGCACTTCGGAGCGCCGGTGGTGCCGGAGGTGAAGATGCCGTAGATCAGGTCGGCCGGGCCGACGGGCGTCCCGGGCCGGCGTCGGGTCGGGGTGATGTCGTCGAGGTCCACCGGCTGGCAGGGAACGTCCCCGGTGTCGGGACGCGGGTCGCCGCCCCGGACCACCGCGAGCCGGGGCCGGATCACCGCCAGGGACGCGCGCAGCCGGTCCGCCGGCCAGCCGGGGTCGACGGGCACGAAGGCCGCGCCGAGCTTCATCAGGGCCAGGTCGACGACGGGGAGTTCGAGGCCGTCGGCGAGGAGCACGGGCACCACGTCGCCCCGCCCGATCCCCCGGGCCGCGAGGACGGCGGCGACGCCGTTGGCCAGGTCGTCCAGTTCGCGGTAGGTCAGCGAGCGTCCCCGGAACGACACCGCCCGGCGCTGCGGATGCAGGTCGACTCGGTGCTCGATCATGCGCGGCACCGCCACGAAGGGCCCGTCGTCGTGCCGGCGACCGGCCCGCTCCACCAGCGCCCGGGAGGCGGGCCCGAGGGCCGGCGCCGCCGACGTGGGCGACGCCGGGTCGGCGAGCAGGGCGGCGAGCAGTTCGGCGTACATCTCCGCCACGGCGGCGGCATCGGCCGACCACGGATCGTCGGCGGCGCAGCGGAGCACGACCGCGACCGTCGTGTCGGTGACGTCGGCGGTGAGCAGCACGGGTGGCGCGCCTGCGGACGGTGCCGGCGCGCCGCCGTCGAGGAGGACGAGGACGTGGTCGACGCCCTCGTGGTCGAGCGCGGCGGCGCACGCGCGGACCGTGGCGCGCGCCCGGTCGCCGGGCATCCGGTGCAGGTCCGCCGGCCAGGCCGGCAGGTCCAGCATCTCCGCGCCGGCCCGGACCCGCACCGGTGTCTGGCGGCCCAGGCGGTCGAGCAGTTCCACGGCGGCCAGGGCGGCCGTGGACAGCGGGTCGTGGCTGCCGTCGGCTGCGCCGCCCGGGTCGGCCGGGGGGTGCGGCCCGGTGGCCGCCGGGCGGGTGGCGGTATACCGGTACGTCGACCCGTCCGAGACGGGAACCGGTGCCGCGGACCCGCTGTCGCCCGACCTCATCACGCCTCCTGTCCCGAGCCCGTGCGGCCGTCGGTCGCAGCCGCGGACGGCGCTGTGCCGGCCCGCCGCACGCCGACAATGATCGGCGTCGGTCGATGGACGGCCGCTGGTCATGGACACTAGAGGGCTGATCGACGGTAGGGAATATGCAACTTTCTGCTACATCGATGTCCGTCACTTGCCTGCGCCGGCGCCGGTCGCCGCGCCCCGGGGCAGGCGACCGTCCGGGAAACCGGCCCGCGACCAGCCGATCCGCCGGACCCCGCCGGCCGGGCACGACGATTCCGCACCCGCCGCCGCCCGGGCGGTCGGGGCCGGGACGGGGCCGCGCGGCACGCTCTCGTCACCCGACCACGCAGGGCGGATCACGTCCGGTAGTCGGCGTCGCGAGGGCGGACACGCGCGGGGACCCGGCCGGACGGGCCGGCCGGGTCCCCGCGGACCATTCCCGCGACTAGCCGCCGAGGCTCGCCGCCGCCGAGGCGATCGCCGGGGCGAAGGTGCTCACCTGGGTGTAGACGCCGGGGTAGTTGGGCCGGGCGCAGCCGTTGCCCCAGCTCGTGATCCCGACCTGGATCCAGGCGTTGGACGCGTCCCGCCGGAACATCGGGCCGCCCGAGTCGCCCTGGCACGTGTCGACGCCGCCGCTGGCGTAGCCCGCGCAGATCTCCTCGTTCGGGATGATCTGGCCGCCGTAGTAGGAGTTGCAGGTGGCGTCGCTGACGAACGGCACGGTCGCCTTGCGCAGGTAGCGCTGCTGCGCGCCGCCCTCCCGGGTGGCGCCCCACCCGGCGACCGTGAAGGTGCCGTTGTCGTACGCGGTGCTGGTGGCGATCTTGAGCGTGGGCAGCGTGGTCACCGGGGTGGCCAGCCGGATCAGGGCCCAGTCCTTGCCGTTGCCGTTGTAGCCGGGCGCCCGGTAGACGTAGTCGGACCGCACCTGGATCCGGCTCGACGACTGGAGGTCCACCACGCCGAGGGTGGCGGTGATGCTGGTGTTCGCACCGGTCCCGCCGACGCAGTGCGCGGCGGTCAGCACCAGCCGGGGGCTGTAGAGAGAGCCGCCGCAGCCCATCGACAGCCGGACCATGAAGGGGAACTCGCCCTGCGCGGCGAGGGTGCCGCCGACGACGTACGGCGTCACGTCCGACGCGGGCCGGGCACCGGCCGGAACGGCCAGGACGAACGAGCCGGCGGTGACCGCCACCAACGCGGCGGCCAGCCGGCCGATGAGTCTGCGCCAACGGACCATGGGAGCCTCCCCGAGCTTCGCGGCGCGCGGGGGTCGACGCGCCGGCATCCGATGGCGGAATCCTATGGACACATATCGATGAGCGGCAATGTCCTGGCCCATCCCGCGTCGGTCATACCGCCGCGCACCGGGCGGCGACCTCCCGTTTTCTGCGCCAGGACCACCCGGGGTACCGCAGCCCCATTGACCCGAAGGCGGACGCGGAGGGCCACGGCGGCAAGCACTGACCACCGGGTCAGGCCGGCCCGGGCGCGGATGAACCGCGACCCGCCGGGTAAGCAGCGGCCGACCTGGTGGAGTGGAGAACGACCGGGGTCGCGACACGCGACCGGGTGCGCGGGCGGGCGGCGGACGCCGACCCGCCCGCGCGTGCGGTCAGCCCCGGAGTGATGCGGTTTCTCCGGTCGGTCCCGGTGATGACCGCGGTCCGGTCAGTTCCCGGTGATCCAGTTCCAGGCCGACACGACCCACTCGGTCTGTTGCAGGTAGGCGATGCCGAGGCCGGCCAGGAAGACCGCCGTGACCATGTGCGCCCCGCGCGCGCTGCGGCGCACCCGGCCCAGCTGCCGCTCCAGCACCACGCGGCCGAGCAGCCGGGCCAACGCGAAGAGACCGGCCGCCACCAGCAGGCTCAGCACGAAGATCAACAGTGGCCCGGCCAGGTCGCCGCCGCCCGAGATCGCCCAGATCCCCCAGCAGACGAACGCGAAGAGCGCCCCGGCGGCGCTCCACTCGCCGCCGCGCTTGAGCTGCGCGACGTGCCAGCTCAGCGGGCGCCGCGGCGCCGGCCCGTCGGGCCAGCCCGCGCCGGTCGGCTCCTGCCCGACCACGGGGAACGGTTCGGTGCGCGGAGCCCGGGGCTGCCCGACCGAGGCCACCCCCCGCCGGTACGCGTCGCGCTGCGGCGGCACCCCGACACCGGGCTGCGGCGGCACCTCGACGGTCCGCTCGGCCCACGGCTGTGTCTGGTCGGCCATCTCGTCCCTCCCCTGGACCGACGGCGACCACCGGCCACCGTCCGGCTTCGAGGGTAGCCAGCCGGCAAATCGGTCGCCGAGCCCGCACCGATCGGCTAGACACAGCGGGGTGACGAAACCCCCACTCGCGGTCGGGACCGCCCGAGCCGACGACTTCGACGAGTTGGCCCGGCTGCTCGGCCACCTCTTCCACGCCCCGCCCGACCCCGAGGCACACGAGATCGAGCGGGCACTCTTCGAGCCCGAGCGCACGCTGCTCGTCCGGGACGGCGGCGAGGTGGTGGCGACCGCACGGGCGTTCACCCGGGAACTCACCGTGCCGGGCGCGCGGGTGCCGGCCGCCCATGTCAGCGGGGTGGGCGTCGCACCCACCCACCGACGCCGGGGACTGCTCACCCAGCTCATGGTGCGACAGCTGCGGCAGGTGCGCGACGAGGGCCGGGAACCGGTGGCGGTGCTGTGGGCCAGCGAAGGCGGGATCTACCCGCGCTTCGGCTACGGCCTGGCCGCCCAGCGGCTTTCCGTCCAGTGCGCCACCGTCGCGCTGCGGATGCCGGACCCGACGCCCGCGGAGGGCCGGCTGCGCCTGGCCGCGCCCGCCGACTGCCGGGCCGAGCTGGCCCGGGTGTACGACCGGGTGCGCCCCGAGCGTCCCGGCTGGTCCAGCCGCGACGAGGCATGGTGGCGGTACGTGCTCAGCGACCAGGCCGACCGACGGGGCGGCGCCACCGAGCGCCGGGCGGTGCTGCACGAAGGGCCGGACGGCGTGGACGGGTACGGGCTCTTCCGTACGCGCGCGAACTGGGAGAGCACCGGGCCGAACGGGATCACCACGGTCGACGAGGTGGTGACCGCCACCCCGGCGGCGTACGCGGCGATGTGGCAAATGCTGCTCTCGCTCGACCTGACCGGGCAGCTCTCCTATGGGGCGGGCGCGGTGGACGAGCCGCTGCTGCGGCTGGTCAACGAGCCGCGCCGGCTGGGCGCGCAACTGATCGACGCGCTCTGGCTGCGGGTGGTGGACGTGCCCGCCGCGCTCGCCGCCCGCCGGTACGCGACCGGGGTCGACGTGGTGATCGAGGTCACCGACGACCTGCTCCCCGAGAACGCCGGCCGCTGGCACCTGAGCGGCGGACCGGAGCGGGCCGCGTGCGCGCCGACGGACCGGCCGGCCGAGCTGGCCTGCGACGTGCGCTGCCTCGGCGAGCTGTACCTGGGTGGGGCCGGGCTGGCCGCGCTCGCCGCCGCCGGCCGGGTACGCGAGCTGCGCCCCGGCGCGTTGGCCGGCGCGGGCCCGGCCTTCGGCTGGCACCGGGCCCCCGCCGGCATGGACGTGTTCTGACCGCTCGGCGGCCAGGCGTCGACGTCGCGCCCGACCCGTCGTCCCGCCCCCGGAGCACCGGCGGGCGGGCGGGCCGGCGGCGGTGGGCCTCGGGCGGTACGGTCGGCTGATGGGGGACGTGGAGCGACGGCGCCGCCGGCTACGGCACTCGGGTGGCCCCTCGGGCGCGCCCGAGGGGCCGCAGGCCACGACCCCGGGCGTGCACGACGGCGGCGCCGAGCCCGCGCGCGGTCGCCGGGGCGGCCCGGGCGACGAGGGGGAGCGCGGCCTGCGCGGCCTGGTCGGCTCCGGCTCGTCCCAGGTGAGCGTGACGGCGGCGATGCGGGCCCGCGACGCCGCCCAGCCGACCGACGAGGACCTGGCCGCTGCCGAGGAACGCGTGGTGGTCATCCGCCGGAACTGGACGCCCCGCGAGGACCTTCCCCGCCGCTGACACCAGACCGCAACCGACGGCGAACCGTGCCGCAACCGACGCCGACCCGCGCCGCCCGCTCCCGCCCGGCGATCCTGGTTCGGAGGTGACCCCACGGGGCCGCTCCGTACCAGGATCCGGGACCGGCGCCGTCAGGTGCGCCGGGCAGGGAGACGGCGCGGGGTGGGAGGCGGCGGGTCAGGGAAGGGCGGGCAGTTGGCGGGTGCGCTCGTAGTCGGCCATCTGGCCGATCCGGCGGGCGTGCCGCTCGTTGCCGGAGAACGGAGTGGTCAGGAACGCCTCGACGATGGCCGTCGCCTCGTCCAGGGTGTGCTGGCGCGCGCCGACCGCGACGATGTTCGCGTCGTTGTGCTCGCGGGCGAGCTGGGCGGTCTCGATGCTCCAGGCGAGGGCCGCGCGGACCCCCGTCACCTTGTTCGCGGCGATCTGCTCGCCGTTGCCGGAGCCGCCGATGACCACTCCGAGGCTGCCGGCGTCCGCCACCACCCGGTCACCCGTGTGCAGGCAGAAGGCCGGGTAGTCGTCGTCCGGGTCGTAGGCGTGCGGGCCGACGTCGACGACGTCGTACCCCTCCTTGGTCAGGTGGTTGACCAGGTGCACCTTCAGCTCGAAACCGGCGTGGTCGGATCCCAGGTAGACGCGCATACCGCGCAGTCTGTCAGGGCGCGCGCCCGGGACGCCGCGCGGGCGGCGTCCCGGGGCGGATTCGTCACAACTCAGCGGGACAGCTCGGCGACCACCAGGCCGCCGCGCGCCTTCGGGGTGAACCAGGTGCTCTTGCGCGGCATCTTCTCCCGCGCCAGGTTGACGGCCACGAAGTCGTCCACGGTCACCGGGGCGATCAGGACGGCCAGCTCGGCCCGACCGGCGTCGACCTCTCCGGTCAGCCAGCTCGCCGGGTAGTCGCCGCCGACGTAGGTGATCCGCTTGTCGCCCGGGTCGAGCCCGAGGGCGTCACGCAGCAGCAGCCGCTCGACCAGCGCGTGGTCCAGGTTTTCCAGCCGGCCGCCGCCCACCTGCGGCAGGGTGACGGCGTACCCCCGGCCGGGGAGGCGGAGGTGGACGGTGCCGCCGGCCGCCGGGACCTCGACCGGTCCGTCGATCGGGGTGACCTCCGCGCCGGCGGCGCGGAGCCGGTCGAGCAGCTCGTCGGCGGTGGTGGTCAGCTCGCTGACCAGCCGGTTGTAGGGCTGGATCGCCACCGACGCCGGCGTCGTGATCACCGACAGGAATCGCGGCAGCCCGCCGGTCTGCGCGGCCAGGCTGCGGTGGTTGCCGTCGGCCACGACCAGCTCCCCGCCGCCCGCGAGCGCGGTCAGCTCGTCCTGCTGCGGGCCGGGGCCGAGCAGCCAGATGGCGTGGGTGCGCCCGGCCTGGTCGGTGTCGGTCGCCGCGGGCGCCCCGGCCGCGTCGGTCGCCGCCGCGAGCGCGGCGTGCAGCTCGTCGCCGCGCCCGGTCTGGAGCAGCAGTACGGGCGAGAGGAGGTGACCCAGCGCCTCGGCCAGCGCCACCCGCTCCCGCACCTTGGCGATGAAGACGTCCTCGTTGCGGATGACCAGACCGGGTTCGTCGGCCCGGGTGGAGATCTGGTCGGTGTCGGTCATGGCCCAGAGCCCGTACGCCGTCTCCTCCCCCGGCGCGCTGATCCGGTAGAGGACCACGACCTGCTCGGCCGGGGTGTAGCTGCCGTCGGCCTTGGCCTCGGCGAGGCGGGTCACCGCGTCCGGCAGGGCGTCGAGGAAGGACTTCCCCAGGCTCTCCGGCGCCCGGTGCGGCATCTCGATGCCGAGGGCACTGTGCGGGTTCGCCTCGATGATCGCGGTGATCTCCGCGTCGTCGGCGAACTCGTCGTAGTTCTGCGCGCCGGTGCCGCCAGTGGTGATCCAGGCCCGGGCGATCGGATGCACGACCGTCATGTGCGACCACGCTACCGGCGACGCGACTGCCGGTGCGGCGGGACCCGCGCGGCGTCCACCAGATGAAAGAGCGGCCGTGCCGGGGCCGTCGCTTCGGGTGGTGCGGCGGCCACGCCGCCGGCAGGCCGTGTCCCCGCCCGCCGGTGGCTACTTCGCCGGCAGGCGGTGGCTACTTCGCCGGCAGGCGGTGCCGGCCGGCCGACGCGGGAGCGCCCGCCGGTCGCCGACCCGACCCGCCCGGCGCGGCGGGCACGATCGTCCGCGGCCCGGCCGCCGACGGCGGCCGGTGCTCGGCCGGCGCGTTGCGCCGCTGCTCGGCCGGCGGGCCGAGCCGGTGGTCGGCGGGCGCGTTGCGTCGCTGCTCGGCCGGCGGGCCGAGCCGGTGGTCGGCGGGCGCGTTGCGTCGCTGCTCGGCCGCCGACGTCGGCCGCTGGTCGGCGGGCGCGTTCCGCCGGTGCTCGGCGGGCGGGGTGAGCCGGGAGGTGGCCGGCACGCGGGCGACGCCGACCACGATCGGCGGGGCGAGCAGGTCCACCATGTGTGCGGGAAGGTCGGGGCGGACCGCCGGCCAGCGGGAGTCGTCGACCGACCAGTACGCCGACTCCGGGCCGTCGGTCACCTCCTCCCCGGTCAACGGATCGTCACCGGAAGCACGGTGCTTGGCCATCGGGATTGCCTCCACGAGCTGCGGGGTGCGGCCCTGCGGGTCGCTGCGGCGGACACCGAAGAGAACGAGTCCGCCGGCCCCCCGGTGACGCCGGGGACCGCGCCCCGCCAGGCCGCGGCTCCGCCAGGCCGCGGCTCCGCCAGGTCGCAGCGCGCACGGCGGCACCCCGGCCGCAGCGGGCACGTCGGCACCCCGGCCGCAGCGGGCACGGCGGCACCCGGCCGCAACGCGCACGTCGGCGCACGGCGCCCGACCGGCGGCATCCCGGGCCCGCGAGCCGTGCGCCCGTCCGGCCGGCGCACGGCTCGCGACCGCCGTGGAGGTCAGTCGAAGATGGGGCCGAGCTCGCGGGAGCGCTTGAGCTCGTAGAAGCCCGGGGTGCCGGCGACCAGCAGGACGCCGTCCCAGAGCCGACCCGCCGCCTCGCCCTTCGGGCGCGGGGTGACCACCGGGCCGAAGAAGGCGACCATGCCGCCGTCCGGGCCGGGCGCGTGGATCACCGGGGTGCCGACGTCGGTGCCGACCGGGCGCATGCCGGCCTCGTGGCTGGCCCGCAGCGCCTCGTCGTAACCGGCGCTCTCGGCGGCTTCGGCCAGCGCCGGGTCGAGCCCGGCGTCGGCCAGCGCGGCCGCGAACAGCTCCGGCGAGAGCTTCTCCTCCCCGAGGTGGATCCGGGTGCCCAGCGCGGTGTAGAGCTTCCGGACGGCCTCCTGGCCGTACCGCTGCTCGGCCGCGATGCAGATCCGCACCGGCCCCCAGCCCGTGCGCATCAGCTCCTGGTACTTCTCGGGCACCTCCCGGCCCTCGTTCAGCACCGACAGGCTCATCACGTGGAAGCGGACGTCCACGTCCCGGACCTGCTCGACCTCCAGCAGCCAGCGGGAGGTGATCCACGCCCACGGGCAGATGGGGTCGAACCACATGTCTACGGCGACACGCTCGCTCACGGTGGGTCCCTTTCACGACAGGTGGCGCCGGCCTCCGGCGCCTTCCCTGATCTTCACCCCGCCGGCCATCGACCGACACCGGAATGAGAGCGTAACCTCGCCCACCGCGGGGTGTTCGTGCATGGAAGACTCGAATCCGGCCGTCACGAGCGGTCGGTGACGGCGCCAACGAGGCGTACGGCGAGACGGGATGGAGACGAACAGTGCCGGGAGTGCGCAACCTGACGCAGGTCGAGGCCACCGAGCGGGCCCGCCTGCTCGACGTGACCGGGTACGACATCAGTCTGGACCTCTCGACCGCCGTCCAGGCGGCCGAGGGTCGCACCTTCCGATCCACCACCGAGATCCGGTTCCGGTGCACCGAGCCGGGGTCGAGCACCTTCATCGAGGTGGCCGCCGACTCGGTGCGGTCGGCGACGCTGAACGGCGCCCCGGTCGACCTCGGCGGCTGGTCGGCGGAGAAGGGTCTGACGCTGTCCGGGCTGGGCCGCGAGAACACGCTGGTGGTCGACGCGGACTTCGCGTACTCGAACAGCGGGCAGGGCCTGCACCGCACGGTCGACCCGGTCGACGGCGAGACCTACCTCTACAGCCAGTTCGAGACGGCGGACGCGCAGCGGGTCTTCGCCTGCTTCGACCAGCCCGACCTGAAGAGCGTCTACACCTGGCACGCCACCGTCCCGGACCACTGGAAGGTGGTCTCGAACATGCCGGTGGAGCGCGAGGAACCGGCGGGCGAGGGCCTCAAGACGGTGCACTTCGTCACCTCCGTGCGGATGAGCACCTACATCACCGCGCTCTGCGCCGGCCCGTACCACGAGGTGCGGGACAGCCACGACGGCATCGACCTGGGCGCGTACTGCCGCGCCTCCATGGCGCAGTACATGGACTCGGACGACCTCTTCCTGATCACCAAGCAGGGCTTCGACTTCTTCCACGAGCAGTTCGGCGTCCGCTACCCGCTGCCCAAGTACGACCAGCTCTGGGTGCCCGACTTCAACGCCGGCGCGATGGAGAACTTCGGCTGCGTCACGCACGCCGAGGCGCACTACATCTTCCGCTCGCAGGTGACCGACTTCGAGTACGAGCAGCGGGCCAACACGATCCTGCACGAGCTGGCCCACATGTGGTTCGGCGACCTGGTCACCATGCGCTGGTGGAACGACCTGTGGCTGAACGAGTCGTTCGCCGAGTGGGCCAGCCACTGGTGCAACACCCACGCGACCCGGTTCCGCGAGGCGTGGACGACCTTCCTCTCCATCCGCAAGAACTGGGGCTACCGGCAGGACCAGCTCTCCTCCACCCACCCGGTCTACTGCGAGATGCCGGACCTGGAGGCCGTCGAGGTCAACTTCGACGGGATCACCTACGCCAAGGGCGCCAGCGTGCTCAAGCAGCTGGTCGCGTACGTGGGCGAGGAGCCGTTCCTGGCCGGCCTGCGGGCGTACTTCGGCAAGCACGCGTGGGGCAACGCCACCTTCGACGACCTGCTCACCGAGCTGGAGGCCGCCTCCGGCCGGGAGCTGCGCAAGTTCGCCGCGCAGTGGTTGGAGACCGCGCAGGTCAACACGCTGCGGCCGGAGGTGACCATCGGGACGGACGGCGCCTACGAGAACGTCGTGGTACGCCAGGAGGCGCCGGCCGGGCACCCGACGCTGCGCACGCACCGGATCGGGGTCGGCCTCTACGACCTGACCGACGGCCGGCTGGTCCGCCGCGAGCGCATCGAGGTCGACGTGACCGGCGAGCGGACGGAGCTGGCCGAGCTGCGCGGCGTGCGCGCCGCCGACGTGCTGCTGCTCAACGACGACGACCTCACCTACACCAAGCTGCGGCTGGACGAGCGGTCGATGGCCACCGTGGTGCAGCACATCGCCGGGCTCGAGTCGTCGCTGGCCCGCGCGCTCTGCTGGACGGCCGCCTGGGACATGACCCGGGACGCCGAGCTGGCCGCCCGCGACTACGTGGCGCTGGTGCTGGCCGGGCTGCCCGCCGAGACCGACATCAACCTGGTCACCGCGACGCTGCGGCAGGCCACCACGACCCTCACCGTCTACGCCGACCCGGCCTGGGCGCCGACCGGCTGGGCGGAGCTGGCCCGCACCGCCCGCACCGCGCTGGCCGCCGCCGAGCCGGGCAGCGGCTTCCAGCTCGCGTGGGCCCGGGCGTACGCCTCGGCGGCCCGCTCCGCCGAGGACCTGGCGACCCTGCGCGGCTGGCTTGCCGGCAGCGGCGTCCCCGCCGGGCTGACCGTCGACACCGAGCTGCGCTGGACGGTGCTGGACGCGCTGGTCGCCAACGGCGCGGCCGGTCCCGCCGAGATCGAGGCCGAGCTGGCCACCGACCGGACGGCCAGCGGCGACCGGGAGGCGGCGCACGCGCACGCGCTGGTGCCGACGGCGGAGAACAAGGCCGCCGTCTGGGCGGAGCTGACCGGGCCGGAGGCACTGCCGAACTGGCGGCACCGGGCGCTGCTGCAGGGCTTCACCCACGCGGCGCAGGTCGAGCTGACCGCGCCGTACCGGGAGAAGTACTTCGCCGTGGTCGGTCAGGTGTGGGCCAGCCGGGACAGCGAGCCGGCGCAGGAGTTCGCGCAGCTGGCGTACCCGACGTACCTGGTGGAGGACGAGACCGTGGCGGCGACCGACGCGTGGCTGGCCGCCGACGGGCACCCGGCCCCGCTGCGCCGGCTGGTCGCCGAGGGCCGCGACGGCGTCGTCCGGGCCCTCAAGGCCCGCGCCAGGGACGCCCGGAGCGCCTGAGCAGGTCCGACAGGCCGGGGCCGGCGTGGGGAGACCCGCGCCGGCCCGACCGCCCGGGTCCGCTCACGACGAAGCCCGGTCCGCACTGGCGGACCGGGCTTCGGTGTGAACGGGGGCGCTCAGCCCTTGCCGGCGTGGCTGGCGAGCTGGTCGAGGCCGTTGATGATGCCGCCGGCCAGGTCGCCGCCGCCGAAGGCCGCCACCATGGACAGGGCAGCGAGCCGGGCGTACGTGTCCGGGATGCGCTTGCGGGCGTGCCGGCCGGTGACGATCTCCAGCTGGCGCTGGTTGGGCGACACCGCGATCAGCACCGACCGGTCCGGCTCGGCGAGCTGGCGGTGCAGCCGCTCGGCGTGCTCCCGGATCGGCTCGTCGAGGCCGCCGACGAACACCGAGAAGACCAGGCCGGTGCCCTGGTCGGCCAGGCGCAGGGCCTCGTCGATGCGCAGCAGCTGGCGGGTCGTGAACGGCCCGTCCAGCACCTCGGGCGGATTCCCCGTCCCGACCTGCTTCTCACCAACGGTCACTTGCGCCTCCGGTTCCACCGGCCGGCGCCTCGATGCCGGCCTTCTCCTGCTTGCGGCTGGTCAGCGCCGGCGCCTGCGCGCCCGCTGCCAGGGCGGTGCCGGCCGAGTCGGCCAGCTGCTCCGGACGGCCCAGGAACCAGACCGGAGTGAAGTCGAAGGGCCGGCCCGGCCGGTAGCGCTTGTCGCCGCCACCGCCGCCACCACGGCTACCGGCGTACGCCAGGCCGGCGATCACCAGCACAGCGGCGGCCGGGATGCCGACGAAGACCAGCAACGTCTCGGTTACAGACAATCCCAACGCCCCCAGGCGGAAGAAGAGACCTCGAAAATCCGGGTCGGGTGGACGATCATGGTGTCGACCGCCCGACTCCGCTGCCATTCACGTTAGCGGAGCCGACGGTCCGCCAGATTGCGGGGTGGCGTTCCCACCCGCCACTGGAGTTCTCCAGTTGCGCAGCGGTGGCGACCAACCTCGCGTCGTCGCCGTACCGGCCGGTGAGCAGGACTCCCACGGGCAACCCCTCGGCGGTGACGCCGACCGGCAGCGAAACCGACGGATCGCCGGTGACGTTGAAGACGGCGCAGTACGGCGAGAACCGGCGTTGCCGGTCGAAATCCTCCGCCGGGTCGCCGCCCTCGGCGAACCAGCCCACCGGGGCCTGGGGCGCGGCGAGCGTCGGGCAGAGCAGCAGGTCGCACCCGGCGGTGCGCCGGACACCGAGGCGCACCTGCGCCTGGAGCTCGCCGAGCGTGGCGGTGAGGGTGCCGGCGGAGACCTCCGCACCCCGGGCGCGCAGGTGGCGGGTCAGCGGCAGCAGATCGCCCTCCCGCTCCGGCGGCACGGGCGCGAGCGCCAGCACGTACCAGACGATCTCGAACAGCGGCCACACCGCGGGCCCGAGCGGCGCGGGGACGTCGACCACCTCGTGGCCGGCGGCGGTGAGCAGCGCGGCGGCCCGGTCCACGGCGGCGACGCAGTCGGGGTGGACCGGTTCCTCGGCGAGCATCGGGGCGGTGAACCGGCCCACCCGCAGCCGACCGGGCTCCGCCGCCCGGGCCGCGGCGAGGAAGCCGCCGGCCGGCGGGGCGGGCGCCAGGTAGGGCTCGCCGGGCACCGGCTGGGCCAGCACGTCGAGCAGGGCCGCCACGTCGGCGACCGTCCGCCCGACCGGCCCGTTGGTCGGCAGGCCGTAGGCGCCGAACCCGACGGGGCCGCCGGGGACCAGGCCCCGGCTCGGCTTGTAGCCGACCAGCCCGCACAGCGACGCCGGGATGCGCAGCGAGCCGCCGCCGTCGGAGCCCTGGGCGACGGGCACCAGCCCGGCCGCGACGGCCGCCGCCGCCCCGCCGCTGGAGCCCCCGGCGGTGTACGCCAGGTCCCACGGGTTGCGGGCCGGCGGGGCGACCAACCCCTCGGAGTAGAGCGAGCAGCCCAGCTCGGAGGTGGTGGTCTTGCCCAGGCTGACCAGCCCGGCCGCGCGCATGAACCGGACCACGTCGGCGTCGACGGGCGGCACGAAGTCGGCGAACGCGGCCGAGCCGAAGGTGGTGCGCACCCCGGCGGTAAGGGTGAGGTCCTTGATCGCCGTCGGCACGCCGTGCAGCGGGCCGCGGTCCCCGGCGGGCGCGGCGTCGGCGGCGCGGGCCGCCGCGCGGGCCAGCTCCGGGGTGACCGTGACGAACGCGCCGACCGTGTCGCCGAGCGCGTCGACCCGGGTGAGGTGGTGCTCGACCAGCTCGACGCTGGACAGCTCGCCGCGGGCGATCGCGCCGGCCTGCTCCAGCGCGGTCAGGTCGTGCGGCTCGGCCATCCCGTCATCCTGCCTGGTCCGGCCGCCGCTTTGCCGGACGACACGACCGGCCGGCCCGGCGAGGGGCCCAGGTCCCCCGGCACGCCGGAACCGGCCGGTCCCTCGCCGAACGCGCCCGTGCGACGTACGGCACTCCTGCCCCGTCCCGTTACCGACCGAGGAAGCGCAGGGCGTTGCCGCCGAGCAGCTTGGCGCGCTGGTCGTCGGTGAGGAAGTCCGCCTCGCGCACCACCCGCCCGACCGGCCGCTCCCCCAGCGGGTACGGGTAGTCGCTGCCGAGCAGCACCCGGTCGGCGCCCATCGTGTCGACCAACAGCCGCAGCGCCGGCCCGGAGAAGACGACCGAGTCGACGCGGAACCGGTCGACGTAGGAGCTGGGCGGGGCGGCGGAGGATCCGCGTACCAGATCGCCCCGGCGGTGCCAGGCGTTGTCGGCGCGGCCCAGCCAGAACGGGAAGCTGCCACCGCCGTGGGCGAAGCAGATCCGCAGCGTGTCGGGCACCTTGTCGAAGACGCCGCCGAGGATCAGCGCCAGCACCGACAGGTGCGTCTCGGCGGGCATGCCGGTGAGCCAGCGGGCCATCCAGCGGTCCAGCCGGGGGCCGCCCGGCATGTCCCACGGGTGCACGAAGACCGGCGCGCCGACCTCGGCGCAGTGGGTCAGGAACTGCACGATCCCGGCGTCGTCGAGGTCGCGGTCGCCGACGTGGTTGCCGATCTCCACGCCCGCGTGCCCGGCTGCGAGGCAGCGGTCCAGCTCGGCGCAGGCGGCGTCCGCGTCCTGCAACGGCACCTGGCAGAACGGCACCAGCCGGTCGCCGCCGGCGGCCGTGACCTCCAGGGTGAGGTCGTTGAAGATCCGCGCGACCTTCGCGGCCTGGTCGGCGGGGCGGTCGTAGCCGAAGAAGACCGGGGTGGGCGAGACGACCTGCACGTCGACGCCGTCCGCCGCCATGTCGCCGAGCCGCGTCGGCGCGTCCCAGCACTCCGCGCCGACCGGCCGGAACTCCGTCTCCCCCACCATGATCATGGCGGCGCGCTCGGAGTCGACCCGCAGCCAGGGCCAGCCGGACCCGCCGCACGCCGCGGCCAGGTCCGGCCACCCCCTCGGTACGACGTGCGTGTGCACGTCGACCACCGGGAACCGCGCCTGCCCCGGCAGGCCCTCGGCGGGGACCCCCATCAGCCCTTGCCCGGGTGCAGCGCGCCGCAGTTGTCGCAGGTGCGCGCCTTCTCGTCGGCGTAGAACGCCTGGAAGACCGGGGGCAGGTCGGCGGCGATGTCGCGGACCTGCAACTCGACCTCGTGCACCTTGTGGCTGCACTCCGGGCAGTACCACTGGAACCTCTCCAGCGTGCCCTCCTCGCGTACCCGCTCGATGACCATCCCGATCGAGCCGGCCTCCGGCCGCTGCGGCGAGTGCGGCGTGTTGCGCGGCAGCATCCACATCTGGCCCTCGCGGATGTGCACCGTCCGCGGCCCCTCCGGGGTCATCAGGTTGACGTGCATGTTGCCCTTGACCTGGTAGAAGAACTCCTCGTACGGGTCGACGTGGAAGTCGGTGCGCTGGTTGGGCCCGCCCACCACCATGACGATGAAGTCGTCGCTGCCCGGCAACATCTCCTTGTTGCCCACCGGCGGCTTGAGCAGGTGCTGGTTCTCGGCAATCCAGCCCGGAAAGCTGAACGGCTCGGCGATCTCACTCATGACTGACCTCCCGAGGGAAGAAGGGCCACGGCCTGAATCTCGATGAGCAGGTGCGGGTGGGGCAACTGGTGCACCGCCACCGTGGTGCGGGTCGGGCCGGTCGCGTCGAAGAACTCCGCCCAGACCTCGTTGTAGCCACCGAAGTCGTTCATGTTGACCAGATAGGTGGTGACCTGTACGAGGTCGGACAGGTCCGCGCCGACCGAGCGCAGCAGGTCCCGGATGTTCTCGACGACCGCCCGGGTCTGCACCCGGATGTCGAGGTTGGTGGTGCCGAACTCGTCCACCTCGACGCCGGCGAAGGTGTTGTCCGGCCGCCGCGACGACGTACCGGAGACGAAGACGAACCCACCCGCCACCTTGACGTGCGGGAACGCCCCCCGCGGCACGGCCTTCCCCGCCACGACGCGCGCCTCGGTCCCGCTCATGACCCACCACCTGGCAGGGACGCCGGAGCGGCGACCACGACGGGGTTCCGGGCAGCCCGCCCGGCGCAGGGATCAAGCCTGACCGCCCGGAGCTGGGCGGGCTGCCCGGAACCCCCCACCCCGATCACGACGACGCCCGCAGCGACGCGGTGCCGAGCTTCTCCACCACGGCCCGGACGTGCGCCCCCGGACGCAGCGGCACGGCGGCGGTGGCCGCGCCGGCCAGGAACACCCAGCCCTCGCGCAGGCGCACCCCGTGCCGGCCCGCGAGGCGGATGCCCTCGTCGAGCGCCCGGCGCGGGTCACCGAGGATCGCCGCGGTCGAGCCGACCTGGGCCACCCGCCCGTCGACCTCCAGCAGCACGCCCAGGTTGTCCAGCCCGTCCGGCACCGGGCACCACGGCCCGACCACGAACGCGGCGGCCGACGCGTTGTCGGCGACCACGTCCGGCAGCGAGAAGGTGAAGTTCGCGTACCGGGAGTCGATCAGCTCGATCGCCGGGGCGACCGCCCGGACCACGTCGGTGAAGTCGCCGACCGGCTCGCCGGGCTCGGGGAGCCGGTCCAGCAGGAACGCCACCTCCGGCTCGGCCCGGGGATGGATGTAGTCGCCGACCTCGACCGTGCCGCCGTCCGGCACCCGCATCGTGTCGGTGAGCCGGCCCCAGATCACCTCGTCCACACCGACCTGGGCCATCTTCGCCTTGCTGGTCAGGCCCATCTTCAGCCCGACCAACCGCTCGCCCCGGTCCAGCCGGCGCTGCAGCAGCGCGGTCTGCACCGCGTACGCGGCGTCGACGTCCAGGCCGGCCTCGGCCGCCAGTTGCGGGATCGCGGTGGCGGTGTCGGCCGCCGCGCCCAACCGCTCGGCGATCCCCGCCGTGTCCGGGCCGATCACCGTGCCACCTCCGTTCGCGACTGCGGGGCTCGCAAAACCGGCTCACTCCTCGCGCTCACAGCGATTCCTCCTTGCCGGCGAGGTCCAGCGCCACGTCCACGATCATGTCCTCCTGCCCGCCGACCATCCGGCGCCGGCCCAGCTCGACCAGGATCGACCGGACGTCCACGCCGTACTTCTCCGAGGCCCGCTCGGCGTGCCGGAGGAAGCTGGAGTAGACCCCGGCGTACCCCAGCGAGAGCGTCTCCCGGTCGACCTGCACGGGCCGGTCCTGCAACGGCCGGACGACGTCGTCGGCGGCGTCCATCAGCGCGAAGACGTCGCAGCCGTGCTTCCAGCCGTGCAGCTCGGCGACGGCGACGAAGACCTCCAACGGCGCGTTGCCGGCGCCGGCGCCCTGCCCGGCCAGTGAGGCGTCCACACGCACCGTCCGGCCGTGCGGCGCGCCGAGCGGGCCGTCGCCGAGGATCCGCCCGTGCTCGACCGCGACCACGCTGTTGGCCACCCCGAGCGACAGGTTGTGGTGGGCGTGGATGCCGATCTGCGTCGCCGGCTCCAGCACCTGCCGGTACGCGTCGACCCGCTCGGCCACGTCGGACATCAGCAGCCGGCCACCGGAGTCGGTGACGTAGACGCAGTGCGCCCCGTACGACTCCATCAGCTTGGCCTGGGCGGCGAGCCCGGCCGGATCGTTCATGTGCGACATCATCAGGAAGCCGGAGACGTCCATGCCGTTCTCGCGGGCCCAGGAGATGTGCTGGGCGGAGATGTCCGCCTCGGTGCAGTGGGTGGCGATCCGCACGCTGGTCACCCCGAGCGCCTTCGCCGCCCTCAGGTCGGCGATGGTGCCGATGCCGGGCAGCAGCAGGGTGGTCAGCTTCGCGGTCGTCAGCACCTCGGCCGCCGCCGAGATCCACTCGGCGTCGCTGGCCGCGCCGTGGCCGTAGTTGACGCTGGAGCCGGCGAGCCCGTCGCCGTGCGCCACCTCGATGGCGGCCACCCCGGCCGCGTCGAGCGCGGCGGCGATGGTGCGCACCTGGTCGACGGTGTAGCGGTGGGCGATGGCGTGCATGCCGTCGCGCAGCGTCACGTCCTGGATGTACAGGTCGGTCATGCGGTCACCTCCACGGCGGCGTCGCGGTCCGCCGCGCGCAGGGCCACCAGCCGCTCCGCGGTGCGCAGCGCGGCCGAGGTCATGATGTCCAGGTTCCCGGCGTACGCCGGCAGGTAGTGCCCGGCGCCGGAGACCTCCAGGAAGACGGAGACCTGCAACCCGGTCAGGTGCCGACCCAGCGACGGCACGTACGTGTCGACCCGGTCGAACTGCACGTCCTGCTTGAGCCGGTAGCCGGGGACGTACTCCTGGACGGTCGCCACCATCCGCGCCACCGAGGCGGCGATCGCGGCCCGGTCGGCGTCGGCGTCCGGGCAGAGGCAGTAGACCGTGTCCCGCATCAGCAGCGGCGGGTCGGCCGGGTTGAGCACGATGATCGCCTTGCCGCGCTCGGCGCCGCCGACCACCTCGATCGCCCGGGCGGTGGTCTCGGTGAACTCGTCGATGTTCGCCCGGGTGCCCGGCCCCGCCGACTTCGAGGCGATCGAGGCGACGATCTCCCCGTACGCGACCGGGGTGACCCGGCCGACGGCGGCGACGATCGGCACGGTGGCCTGCCCGCCGCAGGTCACCATGTTGACGTTGCGCTCGTGCAGGTGCTCGTCGAGGTTGACCGGGGGCACGACGTACGGGCCGACGGCGGCGGGGGTCAGGTCGACCACGGTGCGGCCGTGCCCCCGCAGCACCGCGTCGTTGTGCCGGTGCGCGCCGGCCGAGGTGGCGTCGAAGACCAGCTCGACGTCGGCGAACTCGGGCATCGCGACCAGCCCGTCGACGCCCTCGGCGGTGGTCGCCACGCCGAGGCGCCGGGCCCGGGCCAGGCCGTCGGAGGCCGGGTCGATGCCGGCCATCGCCACCATCCGGAGGCTGTCGCTCAGCCGGAGCACCTTGATCATCAGATCGGTGCCGATGTTGCCGGACCCGATCACCGCCACCCCGACAGTCATGCCGCCTCCTCCGACGACGAGAAACACGTCCGGACCGAGCCGAGGCCGGAGACCCGCGCCTCGTACGCCGCGCCCGGGGTCACCGGCACCATCGGGCCGAGCGCCCCGGAGAGCACCACGTCGCCCGCGCGCAGCGGATCGCCGGAGCGGGCCAGCGTCTGCGCCAGCCACTCCAGCGCGTGCAACGGGTTGCCCAGGCAGGCCGCGCCCGCGCCGACCGACACCGGTTCCCCGGCGTGTTCGAGGACCATCCCGCACAGCCGCAGGTCCACGTCGGCGAGGCGGCGCGGCGTGGTGCCCAGCACGAACAGGCCGCTGGAGGCGTTGTCGGCGACGGTGTCCACGATGGAGATGTCCCAGCCGGCGACCCGCGAGTCGACGATCTCGATCGCCGGCAGCACGTGGTCGACCGCCCGGACCAGGTCCGCGGTGGTGACCCGCTCGTCGGGCAGGTCCGCGCCGAGCACGAAGGCGACCTCCGCCTCCACCCGGGGCTGGAGCAGCCGGTCGATCGCCACCTCGGCCCCGTCCGGCACCGCCATCGCGTCAATCAGCACGCCGAAGTCCGGCTGGTAGACGCCGAGGCCCTCCTGCACCGCCCGCGAGGTCAGCCCGATCTTCGCGCCGACCCGGCGGTGGCCCCGCTGCAACCACTGCCGCACCTGGAGCTGCTGGACGAGGTACGCCGAGGTGACGTCCCCCTCGGGCAGCAGCCGCCCGCGCAGCGGCGGGCAGGGCTTCCCGCTCTCCCGCGCGTCGACCAGTTCCCGGGCCGCGGCCTCGTAATCGATCATGAGAAGTCCACACAGACGTTGGTGAGTTCGGAGTAGAAGTCGAGCGAGTGCACGCCGCCCTCGCGCCCGATCCCGGACGCCTTCACCCCGCCGAACGGGGTGCGCAGGTCGCGCAGGAACCAGGTGTTCACCCAGACGATGCCGGCGTCGAGCCGGGCCCCGGCCCGGTGCGCCCGCCCGACGTCCCGCGTCCAGACCGTCGCCGCCAGGCCGTACTCGGTGCCGTTGGCCAGCGCGTACGCCTCGTCCTCGTCGTCGAACGGGGCGACGTGCACCACCGGGCCGAAGATCTCCTCGGTGTTGGTGCGGGCGTCCGGGCCCAGCCCGGTCAGCACCGTCGGCTGCACGTACGCGCCGCCGTCGCGGGCGTCGCCGAAGGCCGGCGTGCCACCCCCGGCCAGCACCTCGGCGCCCTCGGCGCGGGCGAGGTCGTAGTGGCCGAGCACCTTGGCGCGGTGCTGGTGCGAGATCAACGGCATGTTGACGGTGGCCTCGTCGGCCGGCCAGCCGTACGGCAGCTCCCCGGCCCGCTTGGCGAGCCGGGCGGTGAACTCCTCGAACACCGGGCGCTGCACGTAGATCCGCTCCGTGCAGAGGCAGACCTGCCCGCCGTTGGTGAAGCTGGAGCGGACGGATCCGGCCACGGCCGCGTCGAGGTCGGCGTCGGCGAAGACCAGCCCGGCGTTCTTGCCGCCCAGCTCGAAGGAGACGGCCTTCACGCCGTCGGCGGCGGCCCGCATGATCGCGCCGCCGGTGGCCGACTCGCCGGTGAAGGTGATCGCGTCGACCCCCGGGTGGCGGGTGAGGAACTCCCCGGCCGAGTCCGGGCCGAAGCCGTGCACCAGGTTGAACACCCCGTCCGGCACGCCGGCGGCGGCCATCACCTCGGCGAGCAGGGTCGCCGAGGCGGGAGTCTCCTCGCTGGGCTTCACCACCACCGCGTTGCCGCAGGCCAGGGCCGGGGCGACCTTCCAGGTGAGCAGCAGCAGCGGCAGGTTCCACGGCACGATCACCGCGACCACGCCGACCGGCTTGCGGACCGCGTAGTTCAGCGCCCGGCCGCCGGCCGGGGTGACCGTGGTGAAGGACTCGGTCGGCGCGGTCGCCACGATCTCTGCGAAGGCGCGGAAGTTCGCCGCGCCGCGCGGGATGTCCAGGGTGCGGGCCTGCGAGATGGCCTTGCCGGTGTCGGCGACCTCGGCGGTGACCAGGTCGTCGAAGCGGCGCTCCAGCTCGTCGGCGACCCGGCGGAGCACCTCGGCGCGCTCCCGCTCCCCCATCCGGCCCCACGGCCCGCGCAGCGCCGCCCGCGCGGCGGCGACGGCGTCGTCCACGCGCGCCCGGTCGGCCTCCACGACCTCGAAGACCGGCTCGCCGGTGACCGGGCTGCGCTTGGTGAACCGGCGCCCGGCGTCGACGAACTCGCCGCCGACGAAGTTGCGCAGCAGGCCCGGACCGTCGGGCGCCCGCCCGGTCATCAGCCGGGGATCCCAGGTGACGGTCATCGACGCCTCCCTCGGTTGATCGCCACGCCGACCGCGCCGGCCAGCAGCGCCGCCGCGCCGGCGGCCACCGCAGCCAGCACCCGGTGCTGACGGCGGACGCGCCGCACCACCTCGGCGTACGGGGTGGTCGAGAAGGACACCAGCTCGTACCGGGAAACGTACCGGCCCGGCAGCGCCCGTTCCAGCGCGTGTTCGACCTTCCGGCCGGCCTGGAACAGCGGGGAGGCCACCTTGTCCCGCATCTCCACGAAGTTGGCCAACGCCATCCGCGCGATGGCCTCGGCGTTGGCCTGCCGCCGCTGCTGGAACAGCGGCAGCGCCGCGGACCAGTCGTCGGCGCACTCGTCCAGGCAGCGGTCCAGCTCGACGACGTCCTCGAAGGCGCAGTTGGCGCCCTGGCCGTAGAACGGGACGATGGCGTGCGCCGCGTCGCCGAGCAGGCCGACCCGCCCGTCCGCCTGCCACGGCGTGCAGCGCACGGTGCCGAGCACGCCCACCGGGTTGTGCTGGTAGTCGTCGACGAGGTTCGGGGCGAGCGGCGGCAGGTCGGGGTAGTGCTCGGCGAAGTGCCGCTCGATCGCCGCGGGGCTGCCCAGCGAGGCGAAGCTGGCGGTGCCGTGGGTGGGCCAGAAGAGTGTGCAGGTGAACGAGCGGTCCGGGTTCGGCAGGGCGATCATCATCGAGGTGCCGCGCGGCCAGATGTGCAGGGCGTCCGGGTCGAGGGCGAAGTCCCCGCCCAGCGGCGGGATCGTCAGCTCCTTGTAGCCGTAGTCGAGGAAGTCCAGGCTCTCGGTCAGCAGCCCGTACGCCAGCAACTGCCCGCGCACCGCCGAGCCGGCGCCGTCGGCGCCGAGCACGACCGACGCGCTGGCCGCGACCTTGCCCGCCGGGGTCTCGAAGGTCATCTCGCCGGTGGCCGGGTCGAGCCCGACCAGCCGGTGGTCGAAGGCGGTCCGCACCCCGGGCAGGGCGGTGGCCGCGTCCAGCAGGGCGTTGTTCAGCGCACCCCGGCTGATCGAGTTGATCGCCCGGTCGCCGGAGGCGCTGTACGACTGGAACTGCGGCTCCCCGACGACCGGGTGGACCATCCGGCCGCGCATGGGCAGCGCGTCGGCGAGCACCTGCCCGTCGAGGCCGATGCGGCGCAGCGCGTCGAGACCCCGCTCGGAGAGCGCCAGGTTGATCGAGCGTCCCCGCTCGACGGTGCCGGTACGCGGGTCGGGCCGCCGCTCGTAGAGCGCCACCGGGTAGCCGCGGCGGGCCAGGAAGCAGGCCAGCAGGCAGCCGGCCAGGCCGGCACCGACCACCGCGATCTCGTCCCGTTCCTCGGTCATGACTTGACCTCCACCGTGGTGGCCAGCGCGTCGGCGACCCGCCAGCAGTCGTGGTACGTGGAGTAGAGCGGCACCGGGGCGAACCGGATGATGTCCGGTTCGCGGGCGTCGGCGATGACGCCGTGCTCGTGCCGCAGCCGCTTGGCCAGCCCGGCGGCGCTGCCCGCGCCGATCCGCACCGAGAGCTGGCAGCCCCGCCGCTCGGGCTCGCGCGGGGTGACCACGGTCAGCGGGCGCTCCGCGGTCACCCCGTCGAGCAGCCCGGCCAGGTAGCCGGTGAGCCGGATGCTGCGCTCGCGCAGCGCCGGCATGCCGACGGAGTCGAACAGCTCCAGCGAGGTCCGCACCGGGCCCATCGCGAAGATCGGCGGGTTGGAGACCTGCCACGCCTCCACCGTGGCCGGCGGGCGGGAGACCGGGGTCATCTCGAACCGGGTCGCCGCGTCGGTGCTCCACCAGCCCTCGAAGCGCGGCAGCCCGGGGTCGCCCAGGTGCCGCTCGTGCACGAACACGCCGGCCAGCGCGCCCGGCCCGGAGTTGAGGTACTTGTAGGAGCACCAGGCGGCGAAGTCGACGTCCCAGTCGTGCAGGGCCAGCGGGACGTTGCCGGCGGCGTGCGCCAGGTCCCAGCCGACGACGGCCCCCGCCGCGCGGCCGGCGGCGGTGATCGCCGGAATGTCCATCAGCTCGCCGGTGAGGTAGTTGACCCCGCCGAGCAGCACCAGCGCCACCCGGTCGCCCTCGGCGGCCAGGTAGTCGGTCACGTCCTCGGTGCGCAGGGTGTCCTCGCCGTCGCGGGGGCGCAACCGGACGACGGTGGCGTCCGGATCCAGGCCGTGGAAGCGGGCCTGGCTGCGCACGGCGTAGCTGTCCGAGGGGAAGGCGCTGTCCTCGATGACGATCCGGGTCCGCGCCCCGGCCGGCCGGTAGAAGCTGACCATCAGCAGGTGCAGGTTCACCGTCAGGGAGTTCATCACCACGACCTCCGCCGGGGCGGCGCCGACCAGTCGCGCGGCGGGCGCCGTCAGCAGCTCGTGGTACGGCAGCCAGGGGCGCTCCGCCTCCAGGTGGCCCTCGACCCCCAGGCGGCTCCACGCGTCCAGGTCGGCGAGCAGCTCCCCACGGGTGGCCCGCGGTTGCAGGCCGAGGGAGTTGCCGGCCAGGTACGCGGCCTCGGGGTAGCGCCCGCCGTCGGCCGCCGGCACGTGGAACAGGTGGCGGTGCCCGGGGTCGGCGGCGTCGCGGCGGCGCGCCTCGGCCTCGCCGGCGGCGAACCCGGAAGAGTCTGGTGCGGGGGTGTTCATGGGGTGTCTCGCTCTCCGGTCACATCGCGGTCCGGGCCGACCACAGCTCGGGGAAGACCACCCGGGCCATGCTGCGCTGCAACCACGCCAGTCCGGCGGAGCCGCCGCTGCCGACCTTGGCGCCCATTGTGCGCTGCACCGCCTTGACGTGGTGCTGTCGCCAGTCGCCGAACTGCTCGGCGACCTCGGTCAGCGCCTCGCCCAGCAGCCGGAGGTGGTTGTCCGGCCCGGCGTGGGCGTAGATCCGCACCCAGGCCGCCTCGACGGCGGCGTGCGGCTCGTGCTCGACGGCGACGTCCCGGTCCAGCAGGTCGGCCGGGAGGTCGTGGCCGTGCCGGGCGAGCAGCGCGAGCACGTCGTCCCAGACGCTCGGCGCGGCCAGGGTGGCCCGCAGCTCGGCGTGCACCTCGGCCTGGCGCCGGAACGGCCGGATCAGCGCCTCGTCCCGGAGCCCGAGCAGGAACTCCAGGTGCCGGTACATCGCCGACTGGAAGCCGGAGCCCTCGCCCAGCAGGTTGCGGAACCGGTTGAAGTCGGCCGGGGTCATCCAGCGCAGCCCCTTCCAGGCGGCGTTCAGCGCCTCCAGGTGCAGGGCGGCACGGCGCAGCGGGGCCAGCGCGTCCCACACCCGGTCGACGCGCAGCAGCCGCTGGGTCTCGCGCAGCTCGTGGCAGGTCAGCCCGAAGTACAGCTCCATGATCTGGCTGACCATCAGGAAGGACATCTCGCCCGGGTCGTCGCTCAGCGGTCGCTGCAGCCGGTGCAGCGTGCTGGCCTGCACGTACGCGTCGTACGGCACCCGCTCGGCGAACTCCAGGGTCGGCTCCCCGCCGTTGCGGGCCGCTCGGGCGGCGCGCTGCCCCGGGGTGACCGGGCGTACCGCCGCCCGGGTGGGCTCCCGCAGGTCCGTCTGCTCCACCGCTCCTCCTCTGCTCGCTGGGTGCGCCGGCCTGGCCGGGCCGGGTGACCGACATGATCTCGCGGTGGAACGGGCAGACGGAATGCCGGATCAACGGCTCTGCCGCCCTCCGACCTGCGGCGCGGAAGGTGCGAGAGCGATTCGGCTTGAAGAATGTAAGGTCGCCTCATGGACGACATGGACTGGGCGCTGCTGCGGGAGCTGCAGGCCGACGCCCGCCTCTCCTTCAGCGAGCTGTCCCGGCGGGTGCACCTGTCGCCGCCGGCCGTGGCCGAGCGGGTGCGCCGGCTGGAGGAGGCCGGGATCATCGCCGGCTACCACGCCCACGTCGACCTGACCCGGGCCGGCCGCACGGTGGTCGCGTTCATCCGGATGTCCTGCTACGGCTCGCGGTGCATCCTGCACGACCCCGAGGTGGCGGGGTGGCCGGAGATCCTGGAGATCCACCGCATCACGGGCGACGCATGCAGCATGCTGAAGGTGGCGGCCGGGTCGATCGGGGAGTTCGAGGCCGTCATCGACCGGCTCGCCCCGTACGGCCAGCCGTCCAGCACGATGGTCCTGTCCACCCCGCTGGACTGGCACCCCGTCACCCCGCTGTCCTCCTCCCCCCGCCAGCGCTGACCGCCTCCTCCCCCCGCCAGCGCTGACCGCGATCCGGGTTTGCCCCGGAGCCAGCGGGAAAGCAGGCGCTGTTGCCCGGGGAGGATTCCGGTGATCGTCACCGGAAGGGGGGATCATGCCGGTGTTCACAGCGTTCACACGTGCCCTGACCAGCGCCCTGTCCGTGTTGGGCCTGGTCGGGGCGTTCGTCCTGATCACGATCGCGCCCGCACCCGCGCGGGCGGGCGAGAACACCTTCGTCGAGGTGGTGCCCAACAGCGCCCAGGCCGGCACCCGGGTCAGGATCCGGGCCAGTTGCGACAACGCCAACAACCGCCAGGCCACCGTACGCTCCGACGCCTTCGGGGGACCGGTGGTGCTGCGGCCCGACAACGGCTTCCTGACCGCCCAGGCCACGATCCCGGGCAACAAGCAGCCGGGGGACTTCCCGGTCGACCTGCGCTGCGAGAACGGCAACACCGCGACGACCACGCTCACGGTGCTGAACATGGAGCAGCCCACGAAGGGGCCGGCGACCGGGGGCGGCGGCACCGCCGGCGGCACGGGCACCGGCTCGGTGCTGCTGGTGGGCGGCCTCGCCGCGGTGGCCCTGGCGGTGGGCTTCGGATTCTTCGGCAACCGTCGTCGGACCGGGACCGGTTCCTGACCCGCCGCCGCCATGGCCCGCTCCCAGAGGCGTACCAGGCGATCCGATCCGGGCCGGGTCAGACGATCCGATCCGGGCCGGGTCCGGGCGACCACCCGGCGGGCGCTGCGGGCGTCCCGCCGGGCCGCGGCCGCCACCGCCCGGCGGCTGCGGCGGGTGGCCGGGGAGACGGTGTCGGCCAGCGTCGCCACCACCGACCCGGCGGTCGGGCCGCTGCCCGCCCGACCCCGGCACCGCTGGGTCGCCGCCGGCCGCCGGCTGGCGCCCGGCCGGAACCCCGGGCTCCCGGTCCTGGTGATCGGGACGCTGATGGTGCTGATCATCGCGATGCTCGCCGTGGAGCGGGTCGCCGGCGTGAGCGTGCTGCCGGACCGGTTCATCGCGGGGCTGCGGCCACCGCCGAAGAAGTTCCCGGTGCTGCCCGCCAGCCCTCCCGTCGACCTCACCATCGAGCCGATCGACGTCCGGGCGCCCGTACACAACGTCGGCATCGCCCCGGACGGCAGCATCGGCGTGCCGGACGCCGCCCGCGCCCAGGAGGCCGGCTGGTACGACCAGGGCCCGACCCCCGGGCAGTACGGCCCGGCCGTCATCGTCGGGCACGTCGACACCTCGACCGGGCCGGCGGTCTTCCACAAGCTGCGGGACCTGCGGGAGGGCGACCCCATCGAGGTCACCCGCGCCGACCGCTCGGTGGCGGTCTTCGAGGTGGACACGGTCGAGCGCTTCGGCAAGGAGCGGCTGCCCGTCGACGAGGTCTTCGGCGACTTCAGCCGCCCCCGGCTACGCCTGATCACCTGCGGCGGGCGTTGGGTCGGCGGGGAGACCGGCTACGCCGACAACGTGGTGGTCTTCGCGTCCCTCGTGCGATCCCGCACCGCCTGACCGGGGCGGCCTCGCGGGTCAGGCGGCCTCGGGCTCACGCAGGTCGAGCCAGTCGGCCCAGCGGGGGTCGGGCACCCGGTGGCCGAGGACCCGCCAGGCGGTGCCCTTCGGGGCGGCCGGCAGCGCGTGCAGCCGCCAGCCCAGCTCGGCCGGGGTCTTGTCGCCTTTGGTGTGGTTGCACCGGGCGCAGGCCGCGACGACGTTCTCCCAGGCGTGCCGGCCGCCCCGGCTGCGCGGGAAGACGTGGTCGATGGTCTCGGCGGGGCCCCGGCAGTAGGCGCAGCGCCAGCCGTCCCGGGCGAAGATCGCCCGCCGGGAGAGCCCGACGTGGGTGCGGTAGGGCACCCGCACGAAGCGGGTGAGCCGGACGACCGACGGCACCGGCAGCGCGTTGCGGGCGCTGTGCAGGACACCGTCGCCGTCGGCGACGCAGACCGCCTTGGCGGAGAGCACGAGGATGGCGGCACGACGCACGGACACGACACACAGCGGCTCGTAGGTGGCGTTGAGGACCAGCGCACTGGAGCCCACCGTGGGTCGTATGTCAGGCATCGCGATCACCCTCCCGGTTCAGCGGCCCCGCACTCACCACCGCCGACCGGGAAACGGGCACAGCGCCCCACCGCGGCCGACGCCGGCCGGATCACCGACGTCCGTGCGCCCATCGTCCCTGATCGGCCCCCGGATTGCACGTACTAATGTCGGAAGCCGATTGAGCATCACCCGGAAACGGGCAGATCTGGCCCCTGAGCAGGGCCGGACCCCTCAGCACCTCTCGACGTTTTACACCCGTTTTCGGGCTCAGTTGTGCCGGATCTGTGCCCGATGATCATGCTTGTGCATTGAGCATGATAAATTTGATCAAGGTAACCCAAGATCACTAGAGTGCCTGCCGTGAAGCGGGAAGCCCTCTCGAAACGCTGGCCCTGGGCTCTCCTGTCCCTCGTCGTTCTGGCGTGTTCAGGTGCGCTGGCCGTCCCTGCGGCGTGGGCGGTGAAGGCTCAGGTGGAGGCGGAACGGGGCGAGCCTGCCCCGGATGCTGCGGTGGCCGTCTACCTGCTGCGGCTGAGTAGCGGCGATGATGCCGGGCTGCGTCGAGTGCTTGCCGCCGATCGCCGTGACGAGCTGGTGCGTGAGTGGCGCGCTTACCGGGCGCAGATGTCAGGGTCCGCCATGCCGCCCAGCAAGCTGGAATCGGGTCCGTTGCAGGTCGACCACGTTCGTGACGGCGTCGCCCTGGTGGCCACTGAGGTTTACGCGGTCTGGTGGCACGACCAGGTGTCACAGACGGGCAGCCGGCATCCCTGGCGCTTCGAGGTCCGAGAAGATCGGGGCGGGTGGCGGGTCTGGACGGTCAAGGCTCCGGCTTGGTGTGGCGACTACATCCGGCCGGACCGGTGCTGACGGCTGAGACCCCAGGGCGACAGGTCGACCTCGCGCCTCGTTCGCCGGCGGCCTGCTCAGTGCGGTTTGACGAACGTGCCCTTCCCGGGCACGACGTAGACCAGGTCCTCAGCGACCAACACCCGAACCGTGTGCAGGATGGTGCCGCGCGCCAGGCCGTATTCCTGTTGGAGTCGGGCCACGCTCGGGATCGGCCGGTTGGGTGGCAAGTCCCCGCGCTCGATCTGCTCACGCAGGATCGCCGCCAACTGCTGGTAGACCGGCACCGGCCCTTCGGGGTCGATCACGTCTCGACAGTAGGTGTGCAGGAACGGCGCTGGTCAGGCTTGGTAGACCATGGACCACCATGTACCGGCTGGGATATGGTGCGGCTACCCGCTGTGCTGGTCGTAGAGGATCCGAACTCGCCCTGGTGCGGTGGCATCCCTGCCCGGCTGGGCTCCTCCGACTCGGCCGGGCAGGGCAACCTTCGAGCAGGAAGGGGCCTTCATGCCTGCCGAACAGCACGGCCGCACGTGGGCCAGGCCGCAGCCCCGCTCGCCCAAGCCTGGTGATGAGCTGTGGATCGACCGGGAAGCGTCGGTGCAGTTCGCACGGCAGCCGCGGTTCATGTTCCGGGTGATCTCGGTGTGCCCGAAGCCGACCTATCCGGGCTGGGTGTGGCTGACGGGCTATCAGCTCGATGAGCGGGGCAACGCCGTCGACAAGCGGGAGATCTACGTTCGGCTGGCCGGCCTGCGCGCTGCCCGTCGATCTGATGGGCGCCCGGGGTCGGAGTCGGCTTTCGTGTCACGGTCCGGCACCCGGCGGACACCGCCACAGCAGCGCCTTTGACCTCAACCGCGACTGGCAGCGAAGTCGGCTCCTGGCCGATCGCCTCGACCCCGGCGGCTACCCACCCCCTTCCAGGCGATGGTTTTGACCTGACCTGGATTCGGTCGTAGCTGGCGCGGGGGGTCGTCTGCTCGGCACTGCGGGCGCTGCCCCCATGCTTGGGGCTTGCGGGTCCTGCCCTGCGGGTCATTCTCGGCGCTCAGTCCCCGGCGGCGGCCCGTTCTGACGCCGGGGTACACGAGGGTTTGCCCGGTCGGCCGGGGAGCTGCACTGCGGCTGTCAAGGGCTCCCCCTGATACGCCGTGCGCCGGGGCGTGACCGGCCGCCAGGCCGCACGCGCGCCCCGGCGCGATCACGGCGGCGGGCCGCTTGCGGCCCGCCCTTGACCAAGTAAAGAAAGTCTGAACACACTACGCTCAGCCATGCTGTAGACAGAGCCGCGACGAACAAGAACCAGTCTGGCTCGACATACGCGCCACGCCAAAGGCCCTCGGGAGAGAGCATCATGCCCGGTTTCAGCGAGCCCTTCCGGCACTGGCTGCCGCCGTCAGAGGATGAGACGAAGGAAGCAGTAACAAAAGGCACGGTCGTTCTAGATACCAACGTGCTGCTCGACGCCTACCGGTTCGCGGCCAAAACCCGCGCAGAGCTGTTCGAAGCGTTAGAGAGGTTGGAAGACCGCCTATGGTTACCACATCAAGTTGCCCTCGAATTTCACAAAAATCGAGTTGCAGTTATTGCAGAACATGACGCCTCTTATCGAGATGCCATCAAAACGATCTCTAACTTCCGAGACCAAGTCACCACTAACCTAGGCGAGAAGCTAGAAAGCCTCAGCAAGCGCGTAGCTTTGCCGGACGGCGAGTCGGACCGCTTGCAACAGGTAGCTCTCCGAGGGCTAGACGAGGCAGTTAGGGAACTAGAGCGATTAAGAAGCGAACATGGCATTCCGGAGAATGCGGCCCATAAAGATCCCATCCTTGAGAAGTTTGAACGACTCCTTTCATCGCGAACCGGCGAGCCCCTCTCCGAGCACGCCGAGAAGGCTGCGAGAGACGAAGCGGCGCGGCGAATTAAGTGCAAAGAGCCGCCAGGATACGAGGATCGCAAAAAGACCGACCCTCATGGCGATTACCTCCTATGGCGTCAGGCACTTAACGAAGTCATGAAACGGAAGACACCGCTGCTCATTGTGACTCAGGACGTCAAAGAGGACTGGTTTTGGCGAGTCGGCGGGAAGACAATGGGGGCACGCCCGGAACTGGTTGATGAATGCAAGCGCGAAGCTGGCGTCGGGTTGTCGATTATGGCAACACGCACCTTCCTCTACCATGCTTCAAAGCACTTGAAGACGAAGGTTAGCGACGACACCCTCCGCCAAGTTGACACCATCTTCGTGCCACACGATCGCTCGAATGCCGCGCGGTTGACACCGAGCCGGTTGGCCGTTCTTTCGGAAAGAGCCCAGTACCTTGCCACCGCACTTGAGGAGGAAGTCGAAGAAGCCGACCAACGGATTATGGATCTAGGGCAACGTCGACTGGCAGTAGCCGACGAGACAAATACAGCGAATGTAATTGACGGAGCATTAGAGGTTAACTTGCGAGAGCGAGATCGGATCGCCATGATGCAGCGGCACTACCAGTCCCTTGCCGAGGAGTTGGCTCGGCTTTCAGTGGCAGGATCAGGCGCTAAGGTGACAATTCCCAGCCAGGTCATCAACCGAATGAATCACGAGTATATGTTGAAGTACGGCAAGGGATGAGCAAACGTGATCTTCCCCAAGCCAGCTTCGCCGAAAACGGAAACAGGGTGAAGCGCCTTTCCGGGCGCACAACCTCGTCCCCGTCAAACGCATCAGCGGCAGCTAGGGGGCGGCCAGCGCTGGGCTCATGCAGCACCCAGAGTCTGTAGAAGCCCTCCGTCCACAGTAGCGCGCCCGAAAAGACGACGACGCGGCTGGCTGCTTCGGTTAATCTCGGCGGATGGCAGGATCTGACCTGGGGATGGACCTCGTCAAGGGATGCGGGCTCGCCTTGGCGGAAATGTACGGAGACTGGTACCGCGATCCGTGGGCATGGCCCGAATATCAATGGCTGCAGAGCCGTCCGGCCTCTCTGCCTATCTCAGATGTTCTTCGGAAGGATGGTGGGGTCTTCGTTCCGCGGCATCCGACCTTCTTTCATCCGGCAGAGGTGCCGAAGAACCGTCTCGCGGTGCGGCCAGCGGTCTTGCAAGATTCGCTTTCGAGGATTCTGTATACCACTGCAGTAGCTTCCAATATCGAAAAGATGCATCGATCGCTTCCCGATTGGGTGTATGGGTGGCGCTCCCGCAACAGTGATGTCCCTTCCAAGAATCGGCTTGAGTGGGCGCACTATCTGGATTCGATTCCCGCCGAGCCTGACGACGGACAGTACGGGTTGCAGGTAGACATCTCGTCCTTCTTCGCGTCCATTCGTGTTGAAGACCTGTCGGAGATGACGTTTGAGAGAATTGGTAAAACCGCCTCGGCTGGCGTTATTGACAGCGTCTTGAGGCAGCACGACAGCTTGGCGACGAGAAGTGGTATCCCGCAGAGAAGCTTCGCGTCGGCGGCGTTGGCGCACCTCTATTTGGGGGCTGTTGATGACGCCTTGGAGGCGGCGTTCGACGGCGGGCTGGCGCTGGTCACCAGGTGGATGGACGACATCACTGCGCTCGGATCTGAGTCTAAGCTGTATTCCGCTTACCTCGACATTCAGGATCGCATCCGGCATCTGGGAATGGAGCCGAACGCAGCAAAGACGAAGCTGACGACGGCGGAGGAGGCAGTCAGGGAAGTGCGTTTTGAGGGAACCCGCGAACTGTCCGTACCAAAGAGCGTGGTCTGGGCGCAGTCAGGTGCGCCAACTGTCGTGGAAAACATTCCGGCCCTCCAGAGGGTGGAGGAAGCTTTGCTGGCGCAGCCCGATGGCTTTTCGCGTACTTGGCACCGGGCAACTCTTACCGCATTGATGGCGCGAAACGTATTCGGGAACTGGGAACAGTGGCTTGATGCTGCACCCAAGATCCCGCATGCCGCTGACTCACTAGGTCGATACCTGAGGCGGTGTGGGGAACACGATGAGGAGAGCCCGACTGTAGAGGATTTCTGGGCGCATCTGGAGGAATGGTTTCCGTCTTACTGCAACTCGGACTGGGCGAGGGTGGATTGGGTTTGTTCTCAGTTGGCTCTGACTTTTCCTGTAAAGCGAGTTACTGAACCCATACGGGAAGTACTCCGAAGCTGGCTTGCCGATAGCAGCGATGCGCAAAAGGTTGCAATAGCTACACAGCGACTGTCCTCGGTTGCGCCGGCCCAGTGTCGAGACATTATTCGTGGAAGACTCGACAGGACATCAGACCCGCTGCTGCTCCGAATATTCGCGCTTGGGCTGCTCACGGCTGGTGCAGGGCGTGCCGTTGTGCGTCCGATCCTTGAGCGTGACCCTCGCAACGTCCTCGTCTCGCTCATGCTGGAGGATAGAGCCTGGCGTCCACCGGCGGTTGCCGACGACTTTGACTCAGGACATGACGAATAGACCAGAGTGGTGTCTCGTATGTTCTGACCCGCCGGTCCCGCGTCATGAGACCGAGTCGGCCACACGCTCCGGCCATCGCAAGGACCAGCGGCGCCGGAAACTTGCAGGAATTTATGTGCCCAGTCGCTCGACTAGAACGTCAGCGACCTCTCGCATGCTGGTGACCACTACATCCGCTCCGGCTGCCCGGAATCTATTGACCTTGGCCGGTCGGTTCGCGTATCCGATTACAGGCACTCCGGCTGCACGCGCCCCGTCAATGTCTGCAAGCGAGTCACCGATCAGTACACAACATTCCGGCGGACTGTCCACAGCATGTGCGGCTTGCCGAATCGGTTGCGGGTTGGGCTTCATGCGCTCTGGTTCGGCGTACGCACGTCCAACGACTGAGGAAACATGCGTGGAAAGACGATGCACTGCCAGATAAGCGTTCACCGCACCCGCAGAGTTGTTGCTGACCACCACCACGGGAAGGCCGGCTTGTCGGGCCGCGACGATCACTTCCCGGCCGTACGGCGTTGACTCGGCAGTTTCGATGGCCCGACGCTCGGCTGCACAGAGCGCGTTCTCTACTGCTCGCGTCATGTCGTGGTTTCCCGCCGCACCTGTTCGCCGTAGCACTTCGAGGGGATCCGGCTCACTGGCAAGGTCTGGTGGCACATCGGCACCGTGCTGCCGGAGCACATCAAGCAGCTCAGTAGCCACCTGCGGCGCAGGATACCCGGCGAAGACGCTGCACACCGGGCCGTCGAAGTCGAGCAACAGCGCGCGGGTCTGACCGAACAGTCGGCCGAGGTCGGCGTTCATCCGGCATATCCGTAGGCAATGGTCGACCAAACCGAGTCAAACCACTGACGGGAGGCTTCGACAAACTGTGTGCCGTGCGAGGTGTCGTCGTCCGTCGCGGCGTAGTGGAACAGCGGCACGTCCTTACCCATCAGGTCGTAGATTGCTACCGGCTCGCCCTTGATCGAAACGGTGCGTTCCACGACGGGATAGAAGCCATAGAAGACCTCTTCGCCGTTGAGGATGTAGAGCTTGAATAGCGGTGATGCGCGGTGCATCCGCACTTCAACGGTGGTCGACCGGATTAGGCCGAGGTCGCCTAGTTCAGTGACCTGATCGATAATCCCGTCTGCCGCTCGGCGGGTAATCCGCTCCGCGCGTTCGCGCACCGCTGGGTCGTCGGCCTGCGTCTCTGCTCGCGACGGTAGCGCCATTGGCACCGTCATATCGGAGATCAGTACTCGCACAGCGATCGTGTCCGGTGCGAGTCGCCCGACGCGCACCTTGTCGAGCGCCTCAGAGATCGCGTCTCGCAGCGTCTCGCCGGAGAAACCTGCGAAATCGATGGTGACGTGGGGCCGCTCGAACGCGGCTTCGATGTGCGGGCGCAGCTCAACGGCTCGCTGTGTCTGTGCCCGGACGAACGCGCCGCTCCCCTGCCGGGACACGATCAGCCGTTCTGCCCGGAGCAGCTCTAACGCCCGTTTTACCGTCTCCCGTGCTACGCCGTAGCGAGCAGCCAGCTCGGGCTGCGATGGAAGCTTGTCACCCGGTGCAAGCCGCCTAGTGAGGATGGCCGCGCGCAGCTTGTTGGCGATCTGCTGCGACGCCTGCTTCGGATCATCTGGGTCTAGCTGGCCCAGGAAGTCAAGTTCTTCGGTCACCTGCTCACGGTAGCTCTGACTAGCCAAGTAAGGAAAGTTCTTGGGCTTGGGTTGACCTGACTAGCCAAGCCCAGTTACCGTCATCGCACACCACTTGGCTAGCCAGGGTTGCCAAGTGGAGCAAGCGATGCATGGCGTGAGAGACGAGGGAGATCGAGAGATGCGGAACATCCCGGTGAACCTGGGTGGCTTCAAGCTGCGGGTGGTGGAGGAGCCGTCGATCAAGACGGATCAGGAGGGCAAGGTGCTCACGGCGTATGGAACCGATGACCCGCTGTACGTGGTGGCGGTGTTCGCAAAGCCTCTCGCGACTGAGGATGGCTACCGGGGCAAGGGTGAGGAACTGAAGATCACGCTCTCGGCGGACCCGGGGTCGGTGGAGGAAGGCGACCTGGTGGAGCTGATCGGGGCCACGGTGTCGCACTGGGAGCGGGACGGGCGCTCCGGTCTGACGTGGAAGGCGCAGGGGCTGAAGACGGCCCACTAGGAGTGAGCCCCATGCCGCTGCAACGGCCGGGGGCTCTACACCCCGAACACCAGTTCGTAGAGGCTGAAAGGAAACCCGAGATGCAGAACTTGGGTGCAGTCGACAGGGGTTACCCGACCGGTTCGGAGCTTGCCGCCACCCTGCACGAGGTCGCGGCCCGACTGGACGGTCTCGGTGATGTGCCGATCAGCCCGGCTGCGGTAATGCGGCAGCTTCAGCAGGAGATCACCCGGCGGCGCGTCGACAGGCGCGATGGATTGCGTTCCTCGTAGGCACTTCAGCCCCGCCCCATAGGTGGGTGACCCGTTCGAGTCGGGTCGGGGCACTTATGTCGGCGAGTCCACTGTTCTTGCGGTGGCGTCATCGGCAGATCGTTCATTGAGAATTCCACAGTGGATAGAGCCTTGCCAAAAACAGGCCCAATGCTGCTATTAGCATTTCCCATATTCTGAAAGGAGGTTTGCCGTGTCGGACTTCGAGTTGATTCTTATCGGGTTGCTGCTGCTGTCGGTTTCTCTGAACGTCGGTCTTATTCGTCGTGAGGGGCGTCGGTGGCGTCGGGTGTGGCGTCTGTCCGGTCGGGAGTAGTCGCCGGTCGGTGGTTTCTATCCGTCCCTTGGAGCGTGTTTCCGGGGGCGGGTGGTGCCCACCGATGGTGGCAAGGACCGGAGGGAGCGGTATGGATTTGGTGCCGGAGATCGTGAAGTCGTGGACCGGTAGGTCTCGGTATGAAGCCCTGATGGGCAACGTGCAGGGTCTGGCGATGTTGCTGGATGGCACGAAGAGCCTGATCAAGGGGTGCGAGCCTCCTCCGGGAACGCTGTACCAGTTTGCGGCCCGGGTGGAGGAGCTGGAAGACGCGCAGAAGCAGGCGACGGAAGCCCTGAGGGCTTTCCACACGCGGGTGAAGACGTTCGAGGCCGATTTGGTCGCGAAGCCGTGGAAGGTGGGTTGATGTCGTACCAGATTAGCGACACCTATGACGGTATCGATCAGGCTATGCGGCTGATGCGTTCTTCGATGAAGGGGATGCCGGAGCGGTATCGGTACATGCGGCACTACGACGAACTTCGTCGGGCGGTCGCGGTGCTGCTGGTTCTGCTCGAAGAGGCCGCCCCGTGGATGGATGAGACGCGGGAGGCGAAGGAGTCCACGACTCTCGCGAAGCAAATGCTTGCGGGCGTGCGCTGACGGTAATTGCTCGAACGGAAAGGCCCGGGTTGGTAATCCGATCCGGGCCTTTTCTTTCTCTAAAACATGACATGACGATTCCTTTTCAAACGGTGAAGGTAGGTGCGATCAATGGGGAAGAAGCGTAAGCAGGGGGGAGAGTGGCGGGTTGCGGGGTGGGCGATGCGTCACCCGGGTTTCATGGCTGCTCCGGCCGCTGTCGCCGCGAGTTTGGTGCAGTTCGGGCCGATGACCACGGGTGGTGTGATGGCGGGTGCCGTTGCGGCCGGTGTGGGCTGGTACCGGGGTCACCCGGACTCGTGGGACCAGTTGGCGGCCCCGCAGTTGCGGGCGTTGCGTCGGCGGTGGCTGTCGCGTACGTACCTCGGTCCGTGGTGGGGCCGGGTGACGGAAGCGTGTGGGCTGGTCACGGTGAATCGACGGACCGAGCGTGTCAACGTGCCTCGGATCATCCGGGTCCGGTCGCACTCCCCGTCGACGGAGACGGTGTACGTCCGGCTGTTGCTCGGCCAGACGCCGAAGCTGTGGGAAGAGGCGGCCGAAGCGCTGGCGGTCGCGTTGAAGGCGGAACGGGTGGGCGTCGAGCGGGTCCGGCCCCAGATCATCGCGCTGATCGTGCAGCGGTCCGAGCCGTTCACTCAGGTAGTCATCCCGCCGGACATCCCCGCCGACGCAGACGCCGTGAGCCTGGCGAACGTGTACCTGGGTGAGACCGAACACGGCACCGACTGGTATGCACCGCTGATCGGGCAGCACTGGCTTGTCGCTGGTGCCACCGGGTCGGGCAAGAACTCGGTCACCTGGATGGCGCTGCGGGCGTGCGCGCCCCTGATCCGTGACGGCCTGGTGCGCGTGCACGTGGTCAACCCCAAGGGCACCGAGTTGAACGCTCTGCGGCCGGTGTCCTACCGGTACGCCGAGACCGATGCCGACATCGTCGAGGTGATCGCGGGCTTCTGGGACACCATGCAGGCCCGCAAGAAGACCTTGGCCGAACAGGGCCGGCGAACCTTCGAGCTGTCCCGCGAAACGCCCCTGGACCTGCTGGTGATCGATGAGCTGGGGGCGGTGACCGGCTACGGCGATCGGTCGTTGACCCGGGGCGTTCAGGCGGTGTTGCCGCTGATCCTGTCGCAGGCTCGCGCGCTGGGCGGCAGCGTGATCGGCGCACTCCAAGAGCCCACCAAGGACGTGATCCCTCAGCGAGACCTGTTCTCCCTGCGGGTGTGCCTGCGGGCGACCTCGGCCGGACACGTCGACATGGTGCTCGGTGACGACATGCGACGCCGGGGCGCGCTCGCGGACGAGATCCCGAACGTGGCGGACTCGGCCGGCATCGGGTTCGTGGTCAAGCAGCGCTCGCGGACCCCGATGCGGGTGCGGGCGGCGTACTGCAACGACTCCGACATCACCGAGCTGGTGCGGGTCGCGGGATGGCCGCACACGGAACTCACCACCACGTCGGCGGGGTGATCGACGGTGGAGAAAGACGACACCGGTAAGCGGCCGGCGAAGCAGCCCCGCCCGGTCCGCCGGCTGAGTAAGCGCCTGGATGTGGCGCGGCAGCTTCACGACCTGGAGCAGGATGCCGCGCTGGACATCGTGGACATCGAGCGGCTGCGGGTGAGCGTGACCCGTTCTTTGTGGCTGTTCCTGGCCATCGGGTCGGTGTTCACCACGACCGGCGTCCAGGACTTTCTAGCCGGTCACCTCACCCCGGCTGACCCGGTGTGGTGGGGCTGCTGGGGAGTTGAGCCCTGCCTTGTCGGCATCCTCATCACTGTCCTGCGTTGGGAAGCCGCGATGATCGCCCGGAACATCGAGATCGACTCCAAGGCGGTCGACTGGCTCAAACGGTTCCTGCTCGGCTCCACGCTCGTCATGAACGTCGTGCCGGCGCTGTGGCCCCGTGAGGGCGGGATCAGCGCGGGAATGCTGGCCGCGCACTTCATGGTGCCGATCCTCGTGTTCTTCCTGGCCGAAGTCATGCCGATCGTGCAGGCACGCTGCACCCAAGCGCGGCGGGCCATCACTCTCCCCGCGAACGCCCCGGCCCCGGCACCCGCGTCGGAACCCGCCCCGGCTCCGGCTCCGGCTCCGGCTCCGGCTCCGGCTCCGGCTCCGGTGACTATGCCGGCCGTCCTCGCGGAACCCGCCACCCCCGCACCGCCGACCCCGGCACCGCCGACCCCGGTTCCGGTCTCCGTTGCGGCGCCCGCTCCGGTGGAGGTCCCGGCCTCGGTTCCGGTTTGCCGGGAGGAGCCGACGAGTGACGCCGCTGTGGAGCCTGCGGCCCTGGACGGCTTGGGGATTCCGACCGGCATGCAAGCCCAGATCCGGCGACTCGTTGCCGACCTGGACCGGCCGGTCACCGCCGTCGACATCCAACAGGCCACCCGGCTACCGATGTCGATCGCGGCGCGGGTCGCTGACCGGTTCTCTCCGGCCACGGCCAACGGCTACACGCACTGATCCCCCGTACCTTCTCTCGCTCGCTCTGACCTGCCGTGCTCCTCGTGCTGGGGCACGGCAGGTCCGTCTTCGGAGGAGACCTCATGGCATCACCCCCTCGTCCCGCACGGCCCGCGTACGACGCTGAGGCGGCGCTGGCGCGCTGGATGCGTACCCCGGCCTACAAGGAGTGGCGGGCCGGCGTCGAGAGCGTCCAGGGCTGCCTACAACCGGTCCGTCTGGTCGGCAAGTGGGAGGTCCGGCACACCGGCAGCGGTGACCTGATCGCGTCTCGGCAGGGTCGGGTGTGGGCGTCCTGCGGCACCCGCCGATCGGCCGTGTGCCCCTCCTGCGCCGACCGCTACGCCGCTGACGCCTGGCACCTGATCCACGCGGGCATGTCCGGCGGCAAGGGCGTCCCCGACACGGTGGCCCGGTCCACGCGGCTGTTCGTGACCCTCACCGCCCCGTCGTTCGGCGCGGTGCACAACCGGCCCGGCAAGCGGCCCTGTTCCTGCGGACGCTGGCACCCCGAGGGGTATCCGCTGCTGGGTAGCCCGCTCGACCCCGGAACCTACGACTACACCGGGGCTGTGCTGTGGCAGGCACACAGCGGCCAACTCTGGCACCGGTTCACCATCGCGCTACGCCGCGCGGTTGCCGCCGCTGGTGGCCTCACCGTTCGAGGATCCGGGGCGCACCTGCGGATCTCCTACGCCAAGGTTGCCGAATACCAGCGGCGGGGCCTGGTCCACTTCCACGCCGTCATCCGGGCTGACGGCCCGTCCGGCCCGGACTCGTCGCCCCCGGTGTGGCTCACCGCCGATGTCCTGGCCGACGCGGTGCGTTCCGCGGCTTCGTCCGTCGAGCTGGAAACCGCGCGACCTGACGGGACCACGCTGCTCCTCGGCTGGGGTGCGCAAGTCGACGTCAAGGACATCACCGCTACAGACCTCGACATCGACGACGGGGACAACGACGGGGACCAGGCGGTAGCCGACACCCGGCTCGCCGGCTACATCGCCAAGTACGCGACCAAGGGCACCGGCGCGACGGAGACCGGAGATCGGCGCATCCGTTCACAGATGCACATTGACCAACTGCGGGTGTCCGCTCACCACCGCGCGATGATTCAAACCGCGTGGGACCTCGGCGGACTCGACCAGTACGCCGATCTGAAACTGCGTCACTGGGCGCACATGCTCGGCTTCCGGGGCCACTTCCTCACCAAGTCGCGTATTTACAGCACGACCTTTAAGAACCTTCGGGCCGAGCGCCGGACCCACCAGATCCAGACCGCGCTTACCGACGCGGGTTTGCCCGAAGACACCGACGTCCTGGTCGTCAACGACTGGCAGATCCTCGGCATCGGCTACGACTCGGCGGAGCAACTCGAACTCGCCACCGCGATCGGTGACCGCATTCGAGCGGCACGACAGCAAGCCAGAAAGGAACCCCGATGACCACCACCCCCACCACCGAACGCCTGTGGAGCGTTACCGACGTGTCGGCGTTCCTCGGCATCCCTGTCGGCACCCTCTACCAATGGCGGCACCGCCGGATTGGCCCCCGTGCGTCCCGCGTCGGCCGCCACCTCCGCTACGACCCCGCCGACGTGCGGGCCTGGTTCAACAAGAAGGCGGCCTGACATGCCCATCGATGACCTGTGGTACCTGACCAAACGCGGGCCAGACAAGAAGCGGCTTCCCTCCAAACGGCATGGCAGGGGCAAACGCTGGCGCGTGCGATACGAGGATGCGAGCGGTGAGCCCCGAGAAAAGCTCTTTGAACGCCAGGTAGACGCCGACGCCTTCGACCTCCAATGTCGTTCGGGCGTCGCGGCGGAGGTAAAAACCAACCGTGAGATGGACCGCCTCACCTTCGCTGAGTACGCGCAGCGCTGGAAGGAATCGCGGGAGGCGGGATGGAGCGTCGAGACGCGGCGGCGTGTCCCACAGAACCTTCGGAAGCGCCTTCTGCCGACGTTCGGAGACCGCGCCATTCGGTCGATCAACCTGACTGACGTAATGGCCTGGCTCGGTCGGCTACTCGATGAGGGCGTTGCCAAGTCGTCCATCGGTCTGTACTTCGGGGTTTTGAAGACCATTCTGAACGCTGCGGTTATCGATAAGGCGCTCTCCGAAAACCCCTGCGATGGCGTCAACCTTGCGCAACTGCTGCGCGGGGTGTCAAGGGCACCGAAGTGGGTGCCAACTGAGGATCAGGTGCTCCAACTTATCGACGTCGTACCTCGACGCTTCCGCGCGGCCATATGGCTAGGGGCTGGCGAAGGCTTGCGCATCGGGGAAGTGCTGGGCATGGAGGATGGCTCAAGGTGTCTGGACGTTGCTCGTGGAGAGCTGCATGTCGTTCAGCAGTTGCGGCGCTCCGCCGAGCACTTCGATGGCTTCTACCTCGCCCCGCCGAAGAGCGGATCGGCGGGAACGGTCGATCTGGACGCCGTAGTTGCCGAAGAACTGGCGGCGCACGCCAGAGAGGTTGGCGCGGTCCAGTTCGAGCTTCCGGACATCACTGGCGGGAAGCAGTTGACTCGCCCGGCGGCTCTGCTGTTCACGACCTCGCGCGGGAAGCTGATCACTGACCGCTACTGGTCTGAGCTGTGGGAGGACTGGCGGGCGGCTGCGGGCTGGCCCAAAGACGGGACGTTCCACTCCCTGCGCCACTTCTTCGCCACCACCCTCATGAGCAACGGTGTTGAGCCCCAGGAGGTGCAGAAGGCGCTACGGCACGCCAGCCTGCGGATCACGCTTGAGACCTACGTGCATTGGCTGCCGAAGAAGGACCGGCGGCGTGGCCTCGTGGGGCAGATCCTACGGCCGACCGGGGTCAGTCAGGCAACCCCTCCGGCGGACCAAGATCCGCACTAGGTTGTGCCCTGGTTGTGCCAAATGATCTTCTCTGGACGTTCTCGCAGGTCAGCGACCGTTTGGGTAGGCCAATCAGGGATTGCACGTACTAATCCGGGGGTCCCTCCGGAAGCGTTTCCCCCGTCTGTCACGATGACCGGTTCGCCCTCGTACGGGCCGCCGCGACCCGGCAGCGCGCGGGGCCCGGGTCACGGCCCGGAGGGTCGGCGGGAGTACGAGGCCCCCGGTGCGGTACGAAGACAGCGTGACCGCCAGCCTCCTGCCGCTCGCCCTGCCCGCCGTCGAGGCGCCGACGCCGGACCCGTCGCCGACCTGCCTGGACGACGCGCTCTGCCGCAGCGTCTTCGACATCACCAACTCGGTGTGGTTCGCCGAGGGCAGCTACTGGATCCTGCTCAAGCCGCTGCGGATCGTCATGATCCTGCTGCTGGCGGTCGCCGCCCGGTGGCTGGTGCACCGGACGATCAGCCGGCTGGTGCGCACCACCACCGACGCGGGCGTGCCCACCATGCTGCGGCCCCTGCGCGAGCGGATCCCCACCGCCGCCGCGGAGCCGGGCGAGTTCGTCCCGGAGCGGCGCCGCCAGCGGGCCGAGGCGATCGGATCGGTGCTGCGCAGCCTCAGCACGGCGTTCATCTTCGGCATCGCGGTGCTGATGGTGCTCAAGGAGTTCAGCTTCGACCTGGCCCCGCTGCTCGCCAGCGCCGGCATCGCGGGCGTGGCGCTCGGCTTCGGCGCGCAGAGCCTGGTCAAGGACCTGCTCGCCGGCCTGTTCATGCTGATCGAGGACCAGTACGGCGTCGGCGACACGGTGGACCTCGGCGAGGCGACCGGCGTGGTGGAGTCGGTCGGGTTGCGGGTCACCACCGTCCGCGACGGGCGGGGCGTGCTCTGGTACATCCGCAACGGCGAGATCGTCCGGGTGGGCAACAAGAGCCAGGGCTGGGCCCTGGTCGTGGTGGACCTGCCGATCGGCTTCGCCGGCACCGAGCAGGCCACGGCGGTGCTGCGGACCGCGGCCGCCTCGGTGGCGGTGGACCCGGAGCTGGCGCCGGAGATCGTCGAGGCGCCCGAGGTGCTGGGCGTCGAGCAGATGACGGTCGAGGGCGCGGTGATCCGTACGGTGGTCAAGACGACCGCCGACGGGCAGTTCGCGGTCGGCCGGGAGCTGCGGCGCCGGCTGGCCGAGGCGCTGGAGAACTCGGGCATCACCGCGAAGATCGCGGCCGCCCGGCTCTATCCCGGCGTGCCGATCGCCGCCCCCGGCGAGACCGGGCAGGGCGGCGCGACCTGAGCGGCCGGGAAGGCCATCGGCGGGGGTCGCGGTCCGGGCGGCCCCTCGGGTATCGTCCGTTCGTTCAGTCGGAGATGCGACGATCAATCCGTTCGCCCTAGCCAGTTGTCAGACGATCGGGCAGAATCCGGTGCACGCGCTCCCCCAGAGCGTGATCACGTCCTCGCTGATCCGTGAATCTGACGACGGTTCCCGGGCCCGTCCATCACGAGTGGACCGCCCCGGGAACGATGGAGGCGACGGTGCCCGACGAGCGACCATCCCCGGAAGGGCCGGCAACCTTCCGTGAGGTGTTCGTCGATCGCGAATACCGCGCCGTCTTCGCGGCGAGCGCTCTCTCCTGGATCGGCGACTACATCGCCAAGGCCGCGGTCACCCTGCTGGTCTACGAGGCGACCCGGTCGGTCGCGCTCTCCGCGGCCGCGTTCGCGGTGAGCTACCTGCCCTGGCTGGTCGGCGGCCCCCTGCTCGCGACGCTCGCGGAGCGGCACCGCTACCGGCAGGTCATGGTGGTCTGCGACCTCGTCCGGATGGTGCTGATGGTCGGCATCGCCATCCCCGGCATTCCCGTCCCGCTGATCCTGGCCCTGCTCTTCGCCACCACCCTGGCCAACCCACCCAGCCAGGCCGCCAAGTCCGCGCTGATCCCCCTGATCCTCACCGGGGACCGGCTGGTGCTGGGGCTGTCGATCAACAGCAGCGTGGGCCAGGCCGCCCAGGTCGTCGGCTACCTCGCCGGCGCCGCCATCGCCGCCTTCAACCCCACGGTCGCGCTCCTGATCAACGCGGCGACGTTCGCCCTGTCGGCCGCACTGGTCCGCTTCGGGGTGGCGGACCGCCCGCCGGCGATGACCGCCGCGCACCGCAGCCACCTGTTGCGGGAGACCGCGGAGGGCTTCCAGATCGTGTTCGGCACCCCGGTGCTGCGGGCCATCGCCGTCCTCGTCTTCGCCGCCATGCTCTTCTCCGTGGTGCCGGAGGGCCTGGCTGCCGCCTGGGCCAGCGAGCACGCCGGTCGCCTGGACCCCGGCACCGCCCAGGCGATCATCATGGCGGCCAGCCCCGTCGGCTTCATCGTCGGCGGCCTCGTGGTCGGCCGGGCGTTCGGGCCGGACCGGCGGCTGACCATGATGCGGCCGTTGGCGGTGCTCTCCCCGCTGGCCCTGGTGCCCGCCCTGTTCGACCCGCCGGCGCTGGTGGTGGCGCTGCTCGCCGCGGCCTCCGGGTTCGCGGTCGCCGGCATGCTCCCCGTGGCCAACGGCCTCTTCGTCCGGGCCCTGCCGGCCGGCTTCCGGGCGCGCGCCTTCGGGGTGATGGCCACCGGCCTCCAGGTGATCCAGGGCCTGGCCGTCCTGATCACCGGGCTGCTGTCCGAGCGCTACCCGATCCCGATCGTGGTCGGGGTGTGGAGCGCGGTCGGCGTCCTGCTGATGGCGCTCGTCGCCCTGCGCTGGCCGAGCCGGCCGGCCGTCGACGCGGCCGTCGCGGGGGCCGAGGCGGCGGGCAGGGCGACAGCGGGCACGGCGGTCCCGCTGGTCGGCGGTGCCGGTACGGAGACGGGGCCGTCGGGGGACGGCCGGCGCGGCCCGTCGGAGCAGCTCGACGGCGATCCGGTGGGCGGCCGGCCGGGCGAGCCGGACTACCAGCGGCACGCGGTGAGCTGACGCACAGCCGCCACCCCCCGACGCCGCGGATGGCACCTGGCAGGATGGAACGGTGAATCCCGCAGGTGAGTCCGACCGTCCCGGCGCGTCGATGACCCTCTTCGAGGCGGTGGGCGGCGAGCCCACCTTCCGCAAGCTGGTGGACGAGTTCTACGCCGGGGTCGCCACCGACCCACTGCTGCGTCCCATGTATCCCGAGGAGGACCTGGGCCCCGCCGCGGACCGACTGGCCCTGTTCCTCATGCAGTACTGGGGCGGCCCGCACACGTACTCCGCCCAGCGCGGGCACCCCCGGCTGCGGATGCGCCACGCGCCGTTCCGGATCGGCGCCGCCGAGCGGGACGCGTGGCTGCTGCACATGCGCCGCGCCGTCGACCGGCTCGACCTGCCGCCGGAGATCGCCACCGCGCTCTGGGACTACCTTGAGCGGGCCGCGTACTTCATGGTCAACATGATGGAGGACCCGGCCGGGCCCGCCTGACCGCGCGCCGGGCACGGGGGTCGGCTCGGGGCAGGCCGCGTCGGCACCGGACGGCCTCGGCTCGACGCACGGCCGCCTCGGCTCGACGCACGGCCGCCTCGGCTCGACGCACGGCCGCCTCCGCTCGCAGCACGGCCGCCTCCGCTCGGCGCAGGACGACCTCGGCTCAAAGCAGGGCGCCCTCGTCGTGCAGCCAGTCGACGAAGCTGGTGGCGACCGCCGCGCCACAGTCGAGCATCTCGACCAGGAGCGCGTCGTGCGCCCCGGCGCCGAACGGCACCTGCAGCTCCGCGTAGATCGGCAACTGCCCGCGCTCCGTCGGGTCGCCGATGTAGGCCTTGCAGAAGCGGCGGGTGTGGTTCCACTCGTTGACCACCCGGTAGGCCCGGTCGGCCCAGTCGGGCGGCACCGTCGCGTGTGGACGGGCCCGCATCACCAGGATCTCGTCCTCGGGGCCCTCCAGGGTGACCAGCACCGCGTGCCGCTCCCACATGGCCAGCAGGTTCCCGTCGCCGTCGGCCAGGTAGCGCACGTCGAGCAGGTCGAGCGCGTCGCAGACACGACGCAGGGTGACCGGCTCGACGGTGGCCGGCATGTCCGCCATCACGGGTCGCTCGGCCGCCGGGCAGTCGTCTCCCGGCTGCCGGGGGGCCGGTGGTCCGACCCGGACGGTGCCCTCCACTGTGATCCCGCTCCGACTGTCCGGATCGCCGCCACCGTTGGCGGGACCGGGGCGCCATGACCACCACGGCATCGTTCGCGCACCTCACTCCCCAGCGGATCCAGCCGCCTACGGTGCGTTGGATCCGAGGATGGACGGTACCCGGACAGCCGGGTTGAAGCACCCCCCCAACGACAGCCCCAGGACAGAAGAATGACCGCGGGTCATCCGAACGGATGACCTCAGAGGGGCCGCACGGCAAGATCCGTAGCCTTCTGCGACCAGATCGCTCCGTAAGGTCCCACGAGTCCGACCCAACGGCCGACCGTACGCACCTGGACGTCGCCCGTGCCGGTCGCGCCGGCAGCCTCCCCGGCGGTGCCCAGGAAGCCCATCCGGACCAACCCCTGGACCATCCGCTGGGTCACCTCGACCGGCTCGCCGGGCGGGTCGTCGGGGGTGACCACCACCGGCACGTGGTCGAGCAGCGCGTCGCGCAGCGCCCGCTGGCCGACCGCCCGGCCGGCCACGCCGTGCGCGGCGGCGTCGCGCAGGGTGCCCGCCGCCGCCGCGGCGATCCGCCGCAACTCCCCCGCCGGCAGCGTCTCCACCCGCCGGCTGGCCGGGGGCGGCAGCGGCCAGCGCCACCGCTCGTCCCGACGCCGGGGCAGCGCCCCGCCGCCGGCCGCCAGCTCGGCGAGCAGCTCGCCGGCCCCGACGGTGACGTCGCCGGGGCCGTCGCCGGCCACGGTGCGGACGACCAGCACCCCCCACGGCAGGCGCCCCCAGAGGGCCGTACGCCCCGCCACGCCGGTCGGCCGCAGCCGCACCGGCGCGTCCCGGTCCAGCCGCACCAGGCGGGCGAGGAAGGCCCCCGCGTCGGCCGCGTCCACGATCCCGTGCCCGCCGCCGGCCGCCCCCGCCGGAGTGGGGGCCGGCCCCCCGGCCCCCGTCACGCCGGCCCGAGCCGCGGCGCGTACGAGAGCAGGAACTCGCGCTCCTCCGGGCTGACCCGCCGGGGCGTCTGCCGGGTCAGGTCGAACGGCACCAGCACGGAGCGGGCCCGGCTGGCCAGCACGTCGCCGTCGTACAGCTCGTAGGCGACCGTGAAGGACGCGGCCCGGATCTCCTCCACCCACAGCTCGATGCGCACCGTCGGAGCCGCCTCGGCGGTGGCCCGGCCGAGGGCGTAGTCGACCGGGCGCAGGTAGTCGACCTCGTGCCGACGGATCACGACCCCGTCGGCGAGCGAGCCCACGCCCCACGCCCGGCCGCCGGCGAACATCAACGCCACCCGCGCCTCCTCGTAGAGGGTGAGGAAGCGCGAGTTGTTGACGTGGCCGTACGCGTCCAGGTCCGACCACCGCAGGGTGCAGTGGTAAACGAATCGGTCACTCATGTTCGGCAGCGCTCCGCCGCGTCAGTCACGGGTCAGCTTGCGGTAGGTCACCCGGTGCGGGCGGGCCGCCTCGGCGCCGAGCCGGTCGACCTTGTTCTTCTCGTACGCCTCGAAGTTGCCCTCGAACCAGAACCACTTGGCCGGGTTCTCGTCGTCGCCCTCCCAGGCCAGGATGTGCGTGGCGACCCGGTCGAGGAACATCCGGTCGTGGGAGATGACCACGGCGCAGCCGGGGAACTCCAGCAGCGCGTTCTCCAGGCTGCCGAGCGTCTCGACGTCGAGATCGTTGGTCGGCTCGTCGAGCAGGATCACGTTGCCGCCGATCTTCAGCGTCAGCGCCAGGTTGAGCCGGTTACGCTCGCCGCCGGAGAGCACCTTGGTCGGCTTCTGCTGGTCCGGCCCCTTGAAGCCGAACGCCGCGATGTACGCCCGGGACGGCATCTCGACCTTGCCGACCAGCAGGTGGTCCAGCCCGTCGGAGACCGTCTCCCAGACCGTCTTGTCCCCCGCCAGGCCGGCCCGGCTCTGGTCGACGTACGACAGCGAGACGGTGTCGCCGACCTTCACCGAGCCGGAGGTCGGCTCCTCCAGCCCGACGATGGTCTTGAACAGGGTGGTCTTGCCGACGCCGTTCGGGCCGATCACGCCGACGATGCCGTTGCGCGGCAGCGAGAACGACAGGTCGTCGATCAGCACCCGGTCGCCGAACGCCTTGACCAGGCCGTTGACCTCGATCACCGTGCTGCCCAGGCGCGGGCCCGGCGGAATCTGGATCTCCTCGAAGTCCAGCTTGCGGGTCTGCTCCGCCGCGGTGGCCATCTCCTCGTACCGCTCGAGCCGGGCCTTGGACTTGGTCTGCCGGGCCTTGGCGTTGGAGCGGACCCACTCCAGCTCCTCGTCGAGGCGCTTCTTCATCTTGGCGTCGCGGCGCCCCTCGACGGCCATCCGGGCGGCCTTCTTCTCCAGGTAGGTGGAGTAGTTGCCCTGGTAGCCGATGGCCCGACCGCGGTCCAGCTCCAGGATCCAGCCGGCCACGTTGTCGAGGAAGTACCGGTCGTGGGTGATCGCGATGACCGTGCCGGCGTACTTCGCCAGGTGCTGCTCCAGCCACTGCACGCTCTCCGCGTCGAGGTGGTTGGTGGGCTCGTCGAGCAGCAGCAGGTCGGGCGCCTCCAGCAGCAGCTTGCAGAGCGCGACCCGTCGGCGCTCGCCACCGGAGAGCTTGGTGACGTCGACGTCCGGCGGCGGGCAGCGCAGCGCGTCCATGGCCAGCTCGAGCTTGGAGTCGATGTCCCACGCGTCGGCGTTGTCCAGCTCCTCCTGGAGCCGGCCCATCTCCTCCATCAGCTCGTCGGAGTAGTCGGTCGCCATCTGCTCGGCGATGGCGTTGAACCGCTCCAGCTTCGCCTTGGTCTCCGCGACCGCCTCCTCGACGTTGCCGAGGACGGTCTTGGCGTCGTTGAGCGGCGGCTCCTGGGCCAGCATGCCCACGGTGTAGCCGGGCATGAGCCGGGCCTCGCCGTTGCTCGGCCGGTCCCACCCCGCCATGATCTTGAGGAGGCTGGACTTACCGGCGCCGTTCGGACCGACCACACCGATCTTGGCCCCCGGGAGGAAGCTCAGCGTCACGTTGTCGAGCACGACCTTGTCGCCGTGCGCCTTGCGCGCCTTTTCCAGGACGTAGATGTACTGGGCCACGGTGCGGGCTACCTCCGTAGGTTGCGACTGGGGGCCGGCGGGCGCGGGCTGCGACTTCCGTCCGCCGCCGCCGGCCGCTGGCCGGCCGCACGCACGCCGTCGTCAATCCTGACAGGTACGCGCCCCCGCGCCCACATCACCCCGCCCCGCCGGCCGGGCGCGCCGCGTCGCCGCCGCAGGCGACCGGCACTGTCGACAAGATCACGTACGGGGTTGCGCCGACGTGGACCGGGTAGGTGACTCCGGCACGGGGCCCCAGACGCCGCAGCTAGGCTCAGTACGCTCATTCGCGGTTGACCCGTCAGCACCCGGAGGTGGCCGAACGTGACCGTCCGCAGCTCCTTTGTCGTAGTGGCGAACCGGCTACCGGTCGACGAGGTGAGCACACCCGAGGGACGGCAGTGGCGCCGCAGCCCCGGGGGGTTGGTGACCGCGCTGCACCCCGTCCTCGCCGAGCACCAGGGCACCTGGGTCGGCTGGGCCGGCGGCACCGGCGCCGCCCCCGAGCCCTTCGACCTGGAGGGCATCCGGCTGCACCCGGTGCCGCTGAGCGCGGAGGAGCTGGAGCGCTACTACGAGGGCCAGTCCAACGCGACGATCTGGCCGCTCTACCACGACGCGGTGGAGACGCCGGCCTACAAGCGCCGCTGGCGCGAGGCGTACCGCCTGGTCAACGCCCGCTTCGCGGAGGCCGCGGCGGAGGTCGCGGCCGAGGGGGCGACGGTCTGGGTCCAGGACTACCAGCTCCAGCTCGTCCCGGCGATGCTCCGCGAGCTGCGGCCCGACCTGCGGATCGGCTTCTTCCTGCACATCCCGTTCCCGCCGATCGAGCTGTTCATGCAGATGCCGTTCCGCACCGAGATCCTGCGCGGCCTGCTCGGCGCGGACCTGGTCGGGTTCCAGCAGCGGCTCGCCGCGCAGAACTTCGTCCGGCTGGCCCGGCACCTGCTCGGGCTGCGCTACGAGGGCCAGATGATCCAGGTCGACGGCCGCCAGGTGAAGGCCGGCGCGTTCCCCATCTCGATCGACACCAAGGAGATGGAGCGGCTGGCCGCCGACCCGGCGATCCAGGCCCGCGCGAAGGAGATCCGCGAGGAGTTGGGCAACCCGAAGACGATCATCCTGGGCGTCGACCGGCTCGACTACACCAAGGGCATCGAGTTGCGGCTCAAGGCGTTCCGCGAGTTGCTCGCTGACGGAAAGTTGACAGTCCCGGACGCGGTTATGGTGCAGGTGGCCACGCCCAGCCGCGAGCGGGTCGAGCACTACCAGGCGCTTCGCGTCAAGGTGGAGCGGGAAGTTGGTCGGATTAATGGCGAATTCGGCAGGGTCGGCGTGCCGGCGGTGCATTATCTGCATCAGTCGTACAGTCGCACTGAACTGGCCGCGATGTACGCCGCTGCCGACGTGATGATGGTGACCCCGCTCCGGGACGGAATGAATCTGGTGGCCAAGGAGTACGTCGCATCACGCGCCGACCAGGGCGGTGCGCTCGTGCTCAGTGAGTTCGCCGGCGCGGCCACCGAGCTGCGTCAGGCGTTCCTGTGCAACCCGCACGACCCCGACGCGGTCAAGGACGCCCTGCTGCGGGCCGTGCATGTCGAGAAGCCGGAGGCCCGCCGCAGAATGCGGACTATGCAACGCCATCTACGCGCCCACGACGTGGGGCACTGGGCCAAGTCCTTCCTCACCGAGCTCGGTGTGCCCGAGGCGGAGGAAGCGTGAACGCCGCCAGCGACATCGTCACGCCCGCGGCGGGCACGATGGACCCGGAGCTGCGCGCCGCCATCGGCCGGATCGCCCGGGTGCCACAGCTCCTGATCGCCTGCGACTACGACGGCACCCTGGCGCCGATCGTGGAGGACCCGAGCAAGGCCGTCCCGCTGCCGGAGTCGGTGGCCGCCGTCCGGGCGCTGGCCGCCCTGCCCCAGACCACCGTGGCGGTGGTCTCCGGGCGGGCCCTGCGCGACCTGGCCGCGCTCTCCCGGCTGCCCAGCGAGGTGCACCTGGTCGGCAGCCACGGCTCCGAGTTCGACATCGGCTTCGTCGAGCGGCTCTCCCCCGAGCTGATCGCCGTGCGCACCCGGCTGCGCGACGCGCTGCGCGAGATCGCCACGGCGCACCCGGGCATCCGGCTGGAGCGCAAGCCGGCGAGCGTCGCGGTGCACACCCGCGGGGTCGACCCGCAGGTCGCCGCCGCCGCCATCGAGGCGGTCCGCACCGGCCCCGCCACCTGGGATGACGTCACCGTCACCCAGGGCAAGGAGGTCATCGAGCTGTCGGTGGTCGCCACCCACAAGGGCACGGCCGTCGACCAGCTGCGCACCCAGCTCTCCGCCAGCGCGGTGCTCTTCATCGGCGACGACGTCACCGACGAGAACGCCTTCGGCAACCTGCACGGGCCGGACGTCGGCATCAAGATCGGCCCCGGCGACACCCAGGCCGGCTACCGGGTGGCCGACCCGATCGAGGCCGCCCGGGCCCTCGGCCTGCTGCTCGAGACCCGCCGGCACTGGCTCTTCGGCGAGCGGGCGGTGCCGATCGAGCGGCACTCGATGCTGGCCAACGGCCGCACGGTGGCGCTGCTCACCCCCGAGGCCAAGATCACCTGGCTCTGCCACCCCAAGCCGGACTCGGCGGCGATCTTCGCCGACCTCGTCGGCGGCAGCCCGGCCGGGCACTTCAGCGTCGCCCCGGAGCGCGGGGGCATCCCGCTCGGCCAGCGCTACCGCTCGGGCACGATGACCGTCGAGACCCGGTGGTCGGGCCTGACCGTCACCGACTGGCTGGACAAGCCGGCCACCGAGACCACGCCCGACGGCCCGGCCGTCATCACCGGCGACTCGACCCTCGTCCGGGTGCTCACCGGCTCCGGCCGGGTCCGCCTGGAGTTCGCGCCCCGGCCCGAGTTCGGCCAGGTCGCGGTGCAGTTGCAGCCGCTCGGCGACGGCCTGCTGGTGCTCGGCTCCAACGAGCCGGTCGCGCTCTACTCCCCCGGGGTGGAGTGGCAGGTCAGCGGCGACGGCGGCAACTACGAGACGGCCAAGGCGGTCGTCGACCTCTCCGCCGCCGGCGGGCAGGTCGTGCTGGAGCTGCGCTTCGCCACGCACAGCCTGGAACACCACCGGCTGCCGGTCCACGAGCGGCAGGCCCTCGCCGAGCAGCCGTGGAAGGACTGGGTCGCCTCGCTCCGGCTGCCCAACACCGCGCGGGACATGGTGGCCCGCAGCGCGCTGACCCTGCGGGGGCTCTGCCACGAGGCCACCGGCTCGATCCTCGCGGCCGCGACCACCTCGCTGCCCGAGGAGCTGGGCGGCGTCCGCAACTGGGACTACCGCTACTGCTGGCTGCGGGACGCGGCGATGACCGCGCGGGCGCTGGTCGACCTGGGCTCGACCGAGGAGGCCGAGGCGCTGCTGCGCTGGGTCGACGGGTGCATCGAGCGCACCGGCGGGCACCCGGAGCGGCTGCACCCGCTCTACACGGTGGACGGCTACGAGCTGGGCGCCGAGGCGGTCATCGACACGTTGCCCGGCTACGCCGGCTCCCGGCCGGTCCGCGTCGGCAACCTCGCCAACCACCAGCTCCAGCTCGACGTCTTCGGCCCGATCGCGGACCTGATCGCCGCCGTCGCCGACGCCCGGGGCTCGGTCCGCGAGGACGAGTGGCGGGTGCTGGAGAACATGGTCGAGGCGGTCCGCCGCCGCTGGCACGAGCCCGACCACGGCATCTGGGAGGCCCGCCTCCCCCCGCGGCACCACATCTTCTCCAAGGTCATGTGCTGGATGACCGTCGACCGGGCGTTGCACGTCGTACGCCAGCACGGCGGCGAGGACCGGCCGGAGTGGGTGGAGCTGCGCGACCGGATCGGCGCAAACGTGCTGGAGTACGGCTGGCACGAGGCCGTCGAGGCGTACAGCGTGGCGTACGGGGACGAGGACATGGACGCCTCGTCGCTGTGGATCGGGCTGTCCGGCCTGCTCCCCGGCGACGACCCGCGCTTCCTCTCCACGGTGCTGCGGATCGAGGCGGACCTGCGCAGCGGGCCGGTCGTCTACCGCTACCACTGGGACGACGGCCTGCCGGGGCGCGAGGGCGGCTTCCACATCTGCACCGCGTGGCTGATCGAGGCGTACCTGCGCACCGGGCGGCGTACCGACGCCGAGGAGCTGTTCACCCTGATGGTGGACACCGCCGGCCCGACCGGCCTGCTCCCCGAGCAGTACGACCCGCTGGCCGAGCGCGGGCTGGGCAACCACCCGCAGGCGTACAGCCACCTCGGGTTGATCCGCTGCGCCCTGCTGCTGGACAACATGCTCAAGCAGTGACCTGACCAGCAAAAACGGCGGCCGGAGACCACGTCTCCGGCCGCCGTCGTTCATCCCACGAGATCAGACCCGACCCGGACCCGAGCCACCGCACGGACCACGACCACCGGGGATTTCCGGGAAGCCCGCTCGCGGAGGGATCAGGCCTGACCGCCCGGAGCGAGCGGGCTTCCCGGAAATCCGTCAACACCAGCCCCGGCGAGGGCAGTGACCACGTCTCCCACCACGACGACGGCCGGCGGTCGCAGGTCGGCGGCGACCACGTCGGCGGCCACCGCGCCGAGCGTGGAGCGGAGCACCCGCTGCGAGCCGGTCGTCGCCTCCTGCACCACCGCGGCCGGCGTCTCGGCCGGGCGGCCGCGCGCGACCAGCGTCGCGGTGATCGCGGCGAGGTTCTTCAGCCCCATCAGGACGACCAGCGTGCCGCGCAGCCCGGCCAGCGCGTCCCAGCGGACCAGGGAGGCCGGCGAGTCGGGTGCGACGTGCCCGGAGACCACCGTGAACTCGTGGGCCACCGCCCGGTGGGTGACCGGGATGCCGGCCGCGGCCGGTGCCGCGATGGAGCTGGTCACGCCGGGGACCACGGTCACCGGCACGCCCGCCGCCGCGCAGGCCAGCAACTCCTCGCCGCCCCGGCCGAAGACGTACGGGTCGCCGCCCTTGAGCCGCACCACGGCCTTCCCGGCCAGCGCCCGGTCCACCAGGATCCGGTTGATCTCCTCCTGGGCCCGGGACGGCCCGTACGGGATCTTCGAGGCGTCCACGAGTTCCACGTCGGCGCGCAGCTCGTCGAGGAGCAACCCCGGCACCAGCCGGTCGGCGACCACCACGTCCGCCTCGGTGAGTAGCCGCCAACCCTTCACGGTGATCAGCTCCGGGTCGCCGGGCCCGGCCCCGACGAGCGCCACCCGACCGGGCCGGGTACGCCGCCGGGTCCCTTCCCCCACCGCAGGCGGCGGTAGGGGGCCCTTCCCCGCATCCAGCAGGTCGCGGACCGCGTCACGGACAGCCATCGCCCGGCGCGGGTCGCCGCCGCCGAGCACCGCCACGGTCACCGGCCCGTGCCGGGTCACCGCCGGGGTCCAGGCGGTGGCGGCGGCCCGGTCGTCGGCGCGTACGCAGAAGATGCGGCGCTCGGCGGCGGCGGCGCTGACCGACGCGGCGGCGAGCGGGTCGTCGACCGCGACCTGCACCAGCCACGCGCCGTCCAGGTCGTCGGGGGCGAACCGGCGCGGCGCCCAGTGCAGCCGTCCGGCGTCGACGTGCGACCGCAGCGCCGGGGTCAGCTCCGGCGCGACGAGGAGGACGTCCGCGCCGGCGTCGAGCAGGGCGGGCACGCGGCGGGTGGCCACCGTTCCCCCACCCACCACGACCACCCGCCGGCCGGCGAGCCGCAGGCCCAGGGGGTACGGGTTGCCGCTCACGCCGCCGCCTCGCTACCGAGCCCGATGGCTCGCTCGCTCCGCCCGCTCACTTCTCGGCCACCCCCGCCGAGTCGAAGGTGGCGACCTCGTGCAGCACCCGGACCGCGCCGGTGACCACCGGCAGCGCGAGCAGCGCGCCGGTGCCCTCGCCGAGGCGCAGCCCCAGGTCGATCAGCGGCTCCAGCCCCAGCCGGCGCAGCGCGACGGTGGCGCCCGGCTCGGCAGAGCGGTGCCCGGCCACCATGGCGGTCACGGCGTGCGGGGCGAGGGCCGCCGCGGCGAGGGCCGCGGAGACCGCGATGACCCCGTCCAGCAGGACCGGGGTCCGGCGGGCGGCGGCGCCCAGGATCAGTCCGGCCAGGGCGGCGTGCTCCAGGCCACCGACGGCGGCCAGCACGCCCAGCGGGTCGGCCGGGTCGGGGGCGTGCCGGCGCAGCGCGGCGCACACCACGTCCACCTTGCGGGCGTACGTGGGGTCGTCGACCCCGGTGCCCCGGCCGGTCGTCTCCACCGGGTCGATGCCGGCGAACGCGGCGATCAGGGCGGCGGCCGGCGTCGTGTTGCCGATGCCCATGTCCCCGGTGAGCAGGATGCCCGCGCCCGCGTCGACCAGCTCGCCGGCCACCCGGATGCCGGTCTCCACCGCCGCCCGGGCCTCGTCCCTGGTGAGCGCGGCCGTGACCGCCAGGTCCCGGGTGCCGGGTCGGACGTTCGCCGCGACCAGCCGGGGCACGTCCCGGGCCGGCGCGGTGCCGGTGGCGCCCGCCCCGGCGGGGTCCGCCGCCGGCGCGTCGGGGACCGGCAGCGGGGTGGCCACGCCGACGTCGACCACCGTGACGGAGGCGCCGGCCTGCCGGGCGAACGCGTTGACCACCGCCCCGCCGGCCAGGAAGTTCCCGATCATCTGCGCGGTGACCTCCTGCGGCCAGGGGGTCACCCCCTGGGCGTGCACGCCGTGGTCTCCGGCGAAGATCGCGACCGCGGCCGGCTCCGGCAGCGGCGGCGGGCAGTGCCCGGCCAGGCCGGCGAGGCGTACGGAGAGCTCCTCCAGGGCACCGAGCGAGCCGGCCGGCTTGGTCAGGCGCCCCTGCAACTCCCGGGCGGCGGCCATCGCCGGCTCGTCCGGCGGCCGGATCGCCGCGATCGTGGTCTCCAGCATCATGCCTCCAGGATCTCCACCAGTACCTCGGTGAACGCGTCGGTGGTGGCCGGGTCGCGCACGGCGATCCGCAGCCAGTCCGGCCCGAGACCGGGGAACGTGTCGCCCCGGCGCACCGCCCAGCCGCGCTGCCGCAGGGCGGCCCGCACCTCGGCGGCCCCGGGCAGGTGCACGAGCACGAACGCGCTGGCGGGGCGGCCGGCGACGCGTACGCCGGGCAGGGCCGACAGGCGGGCGACCAGGTGCGCGCGGTCGGCGGCGAGCCGGGCGGCGATGGCGCGCTCGGCGGCGACCGCGACGGGCGTGGCACAGGCCGACGCGGCGGCCAGGGCCGGGGTGGAGACGGCCCACAGCGGCTGGGCGGCGGCCAGCCGCTCCAGCAGCGCGGCCTCGCCGAGCAGGTAGCCGATCCGCAGGCCGGCCAGTCCCCAGGTCTTGGTGAGGCTGCGGACCACCACCAGGCCGGGCAGGTCCCGTCGGGCGGCCAGGGACTCCGGTTCGCCGGCCACCCCCGCCGCGACCGTGGTGTCGGCGAACGCCTCGTCGACCACCAGCACCCGGCCGGGCCGGGCCAGCGCGGCCAGGTCGGCGGCGGGGTGCAGCACGGAGGTGGGGTTGGTCGGGTTGCCGATCATGACGAGGTCGGCGTCGGCGGGCACCCGGGCCGGGTCGAGCCGGAAGTCGTCGCCCGCGTCGAGCAGCACCCGCTCCACCTGGTGCCCGGCCGCGCGCAGCGCCGCCTCCGGCTCGGTGAACTGCGGGTGCACCACCACCGGCCGGCGTACGCCCCGCAGCGCCCGGGCCAGCAGCACGAAGCCCTCGGCCGCGCCCGCGGTCAGCAGCACCTCGGCCGGCGGGCGCCCGTGCCGGGCGGCGACGGCGGCCCGCGCCGGCCCCGGGTCGGGGTACGCGGCGAGGTCGCCGAGGGCGGCGGTGATCGGGTCGGCCAGCCAGTCCGGCATGGCGTCCCGCCGCACGTTGACGGCGAGGTCGACCAGCCCGTCGCCCACCTCGGCGTCCCCGTGGTGGGTGAGGTCGGGCTCGTTCCCCGCGGGGTCGGGTGCGGGCCCCGCGGGGTCGGGTGCGGGCCCCGCGGGGTCGGGTGCGGGCCCCGCGGGGTCGGGTGCGGTCCGGGCGGGGTCGGGCTCGTTCCCCGCGGCGTCGGGTCCGGGCTCGGCGGCGGGGAGGGTCTCGGTCGGCTGACCACGCATGTCCGCGATCCTGCCGGGAAGGCGGCGCACGGGACAGCGGATCCCGGCGTGGGACGCGTCACCACACGGGCGTTTATGAATATTTCTCAGGTACGAATCGGAATTGTCATAACTTGGCCCTGTGAGCAACCGACCCCTTGCTGCCGCTGGTCGTCTCGTTCCCCTTCTCCGCGCCGGGCTGATCGCCGGCATCGTGGTCGCCGCCGTGGCCTACCCGGTGGCCGCCGCCACCGGCCTCGGCGCGAAGGTCACGGCGCACGCCATGGAGCACAAGACCAAGATCCTCACCACCGCGCTGCCGGCCGAGACGTCGTACCTCTACGCGCCCGACGGCAAGACGGTGCTGACGATGTTCTACGAGGAGTACCGGCAGTACACGAAGCTGGCGGACATCTCGCCGAACATGCAGCAGGCGATCGTCGCCGCCGAGGACAACCGCTTCTACCAGCACCGGGGCGTCGACCCGAAGGGCGTCGCCCGCGCCTTCGTGGCCAACGCCCGCTCCAGCGGCGTCTCCCAGGGCGCCTCCACCCTCACCATGCAGTACGTCCGGATGGCGCTGCGCGACAGCGCGAAGACGCCGAAGGAGGTGCAGGAGGCCACCCAGCAGACCAGCCTGCGCAAGGTCCGGGAGATGCGGATGGCGCTGGACCTGGAGAAGGAGCTGAGCAAGGAGCAGATCCTCGAGCGATACCTCAACTCCGCCTACTTCGGGCACCGGGCGTACGGCATCTACGCGGCCAGCGAGATCTTCTTCTCCAAGCCCCCGAAGGACCTCACGCCGGTCGAGGCGGCCACCCTCGCCGGGCTGGTGAAGTCCCCGTCCGAGTACGACCCGGCCACCTCGGACCAGAAGGACGCCACCGGCCGGCGCAACTACGTGCTGGACCGGATGAGCCAGCTCGGCTACCTCTCGCCCGACGACGTGGCGCAGGCCAAGACCGAGCCGATCCGGCTGAAGCTGACCTACCCGCCGAACGACTGCGCGGCGGTGCCGGAGAAGTGGAACAGCTGGGGCTTCGCCTGCGACTACCTGAAGAACTGGTGGAGCGCGCAGCCCGCGTTCGGGGAGAACCGGCTGGAACGGATGGACAAGCTGCGCCGGGGCGGCTACCGGATCGTGCTCAGCATGGATCCGAAGATCCAGGCGGCCGCCGAGCAGAACGTCGGCAGCAAGGAGAACACCGGCAGCCCGTTCGCCAACGGCATCGTGGTCTCCGAGCCCGGGACCGGACGGGTGAAGGCGATGGCGGTGAACCGGACGTACTCGCTGAAGCTGGACGAGAACCCGCCCAGCTCCAACCCTGAGGCCGGGCCGAAGGTCAAGGCGAACTACCCCAACACGGTGGCGCCCCTGCTCGGCGGCGGCGACCTGCCGGGCTACCAGGCCGGTTCGACGTTCAAGATGTTCCCGATGCTGGCCGCGCTGAACGCGGGCATGCCGCTGTCCACCTCGTTCAACGCCCCGTACCGGTACCGCTCCGAGGTCTACAACGGCTGGGCGCCGTCCAACGCCAGCGGCGCGATGTCCGGTAACCAGACCATGTGGTCCGGCTTCGGCAAGTCGGTGAACACGTACTTCGTGTGGCTGGAGGAGCAGGTCGGCGCCGACAAGGCGGTCCGCCTCGCCGAGCAGCTCGGGCTGCGCTGGCGCACCGACGTCGACCGGGAGCACGCGTCCCCGGCCAAGGCGAAGACGTGGGGCGCGTTCACCCTGGGCGTCTCCGACGCCACCCCGCTGGAGATGGCGAACGCGTACGCCGCGATCGCCGCGGACGGCCGGTACTGCGAGGCGATCCCCGTGCAGGCGATCTACAACCGGGACGGCACGCCGACCACCTGGAAGACCGCCTCCGGGATCGAACGCGAGGTCGCCAAGCCGCGCTGCCGGCAGGTGGTGAACGCCGACGCGGCCCGGGCCGCCACCGACGCCGCCCGCTGCCCGACCGGCGACACCCCGGCCCGCGGGAGCTGCGGCGGCTGGTCGACGGCGGACAGCGTACGGGGCACGGTCGGCCGGCCGGTCGCGGGCAAGACGGGCACCACCGACAGCACCCGGTCGGCCTGGTTCGTCGGCTACACCCCGGAGCTGGCGGCGGCGAGCTTCATCTCCGACCCGGACAACCCGTTCAACGCGGTCGGCGACGGCCAGTCCCAGATCCCGATCGCCGCGGTCGCGGAGACCCTCCGTGACGCGCTCAAGGGGCAGCCCACCCGCCAGTTCACCCCGCCCTCGGACCGCATCGTCGGCTGACCACCGCCCGCCGCCCCCGCCGTCGGCGGGGGCGAGGGTCGGGCGGGTCAGCGGAGGTCGGCGGCGACGAAGGACCAGACCTCCAGGTCGACCCGGCCGCCCCGGACGAAGCCGGCGTTGCGCAGCAGGCCCTCGTAGCTGAAGCCGGCCTTCTCGGCGACCCGGCGGGAGGCCAGGTTGCCGGGGGCGACGCGCAGCTCGACGCGCTGGAAGCCGTGTTCGAGGATCAGCGCGATGGCGAGCGCGTCGACCGCCTCGGCGGCCAGCCCGAAGCCCCTCGCGTGCGCCGCCATCGCATAGGAGACCTCGGTGCACCGGGCGCCCCAGTCGGTGCGCCGGGTCCACAGGCAGCCGACCACCCGGTCGTCCTCCCGGCGCACCACCGCGTAGTGGTCGCCGTCGCCGCTGTCACGCCGTTGCCGGGCCAGGTCGGTACACCAGGCCAGCCCGTCGATCTGGCCGGACGTGTCGACCAGCGGCAGCCACCGCTGGGTCTGCCGGTCGGCGAAGACCTCGTCGGCGGCCTTCGCGTCGGCGGCGGTCAGCGCGCGCACCTCGGTGCGGGGCGTGGAGACCGTCAGCGCCGGGAAGCGGCGCACCGCCACCTGGCCGATCACGCGGGCACCCCGCCGAGCCGGGCGGTCGCGGGGTCGACCGCCGCCTCCGCCGCCGCGTCGACCAGCCGGGCGGCGAGCTGCGGGTACGCCGCCCAGTGCACGGTGAGTTGCGAGGCGTGCACGCCCCGCCAGACGAAGCCCTCGGGCGCCCCGCCGTCCCAACTCCAGGCCGCCCGCGCGCCGGCGCGCGGGGTGAGTACGGCACGGTGCTCCTTGTACCCGGTCACCACCGTGCCCGCCGGCGCCACCACGCCGTCGGTCAGGGCGGTCGCCTCCCGGTAGCCGACGACCAGGCCGTCCCGGCTGGTCCCGACCGCGTCGAGCACCCCGCACATGGGCAGCCCGTCCAGCTCCCGGGCCAGCCAGAGCAGGCCGGCGCCCTCGGCGACGACCGGCCGCCCGGTGCGGGCCAGCTCGGCGACCGCGATGCAGAGCCGACGGTTGGCGGAGAGCTGCTCGGCGTACGACTCGGGAAGCCCGCCGCCGACGACCAGCGCGGCGGCACCGGCGGGCAGCGCCTCGTCGTGCAGCGGGTCGACCGTCACCACCTGCGCGCCGGCCGCCCGGAGCAGCTCCGTGGCCTCGGCATGGCCGTAGCTGCCGCCCGCCGCCCCGGCGACCGCGACGACCGGGCGCGGGCCGGCGGCGGGCCGGTCGGCCGCGGGCGACCACGGCGGCGTCGGCAGGGGCGGGGCGGAGCGGGCCAGCCCCAGCAGCCGGTCCAGGTCGACCGTGGCGGCGACCGCCTCGCCGAGCCGGCGTACGGCGCGGGTGGCCTCACCGGTGCGGGCGAGCGCGGGCATCGCCCCGTGCCGGCGCGGCGGCAGCACCGCCGGCAGGTCGTGGCGGCGCAGCACCCCGTAGACCGGTACGCCGATGTCGTCGAGCGCCACGCGCAGCAGCTCCTCGTGCCGCGCCGAGGCCACCCGGTTGAGGACCACCCCGCCGAGCCAGAGCTGCTCGTCGTACGCCCGGAAGCCCTGCACCAGGGCGGCCACCGACTGCCCCATCGCGGCGACATCCACCACCAGCACGACGGGGCTGCGCAACGCGGTCGCCACGGCGGCCGTCGACTCGCTCTCCGGACGGCCGGTGAGGCTGTCGAACAGCCCCATGCTGCCCTGCACCAGCGCGAGCCCGGCGCCCGACGCCCCGTGGGCGACCAGCGGGGCGATCCGGTCGGCGCCGACCAGCCGGGGGTCGAGGGTGCGACCGGGGCGGCCCGCGGCCAGCCCGAGGTACGCGGCGTCGACGTGGTCCGGGCCGATCTTGAACCCGGCGACGTCGACGCCCCGGTCGGCGAGCGCCGCGAGCAGCCCGATCGCCAGCGTGTTCTTGCCGTGGCCGGAGGACGGCGCGCTGAGCACCAGGCGCGGCACGACGGTCATCATCGACTCCCTGCGGGGCGGCGGGGGAACCCTGCGGCGGGCCGACCGCGCGGTCCGCCCGCGTGACGATAGCCGACGCGGGCGGCGGCCGGCCGATGCCGAGCGGACCTGTCGGGCGCGCGGCGCCGGGGGGCGGATCGGGGCCGCTGGGACCGGTGACCCGGCGCGGATCGGGGCCGCCGAGGCCGGTGACCGGCGCGGATCGGGGCTGCCGAGGTCGCTGACCGGTGCGGATCGGGGCCGCCGAGGTCGGTGGCCCGGAGCACAGGGGTAGCCTCGTGGTCGTGTACCGGTTCCTGCTGACGCCGCGCTGGCTGGGCATCCTCGCGCTGACCCTGGTCGCCGCAGCGGTGATGGTGCTGCTCGGAAACTGGCAGCTGGACCGCTACCACGGGCGTACGGCGATCAACGAACGGATCGACGCCGGCCTGCGGATGGACCCGGTCCCGCTGCGCGACGTGCTGCCCGCCCCGACCGGCGGCAGCGGCACGGCCGGCCCCGCGCCCGCCGAGGAGAGGTCCTGGACCAAGGTCACCGTGACGGGCCGGTACGACTCCGCGAACGTCGTCCTGGTCCGGGGCCGTGCCGTCGAGCGCACGGTCGGCTTCGAGGTGCTCACCCCGCTCGTGCTGGCCGACGGCACGGCGGTGCTGGTGGACCGTGGTTGGATCCCGCCGGCTCCGGGCGGTGACGCGACCGTCCAGCCGAACGTGCCGCCCGCTCCCACCGGTGAGGTCACCGTGACGGGCCGGGTGCACCTGAGCGAGAGCGGCTCGGTCGGCGTCACCCGGCGCGACGGCAAGCTGGAGACCCGGCGGATCGCCGTGCCCCGGCTGGCCCAGGAGCTGCCGTACCCGGTGCACGGGGCGTACCTGCTGCTGGACGAGCAGACCCCGGCGGCCGACCCGACCTTCAAGGACGTGCCGGTCGGGCACACCAACAACTGGCAGAACTTCGGCTACGTCGTGCAGTGGTGGATCTTCGCCGCGATGACCCTCTTCGGCTACGGCTGGGTGGCCCGCCGGGAGGCCCGCCGGCTGGCCGGCGTGGGGCAGGAGCGGCCCACCGACCGCGCCGCGGAGCCCGCGTCGCACAGCGTCGCCTGAGCGACGCGGTCCGCCGCGCCGGTCCCGGGCCCTGGACGGTCGATCCGCGGTTCCTCGGCCGCACCGGTCCCGTTGTAGGGTCCGTCAATGATCAATCTGCGTGGGGGTTCGCAGTGACCCCTGATCCCACCATGCCGCTGCCACCCTCGGAGCCGGCGACTCAGCCGCACCCGACGACCGATCCCTGGGCATCCGCCCCGGTCTCGACCGGTTACCAGGCGCCGCCGGCAGCGCCGCACCACCTCGCACCGCCGCTCCCGGGCCCGGACTCCGCCCCACCGGCCGCGCAGTACTCCGCTCCGCCGGCCCAGCCCTACTCCGCTCCGCCGGCCCAGCCCTACTCCGCCCCGCCGGCAGCCGCGCAGTACTCCGCCCCGCCGGCCCAGCCGTACGCGGCGGCGCCCGGTACGGATCTGGTCCGGCCGGGACCGCACCCGCCGGTGATGGCGCCCGCAGCCGGGCAGCCGGGCCCGCTGCCGGCCGGCTACCCACCGCCCGCGCAGGGCGCGGTGGCGGTGCAGATCGGCGAGATCATGGTGAGCCCGCCGGTGATCCGTACGCCGGCCGGCGTGCTGCCGCTCGCCGGCGCCTCCTGGCACGTCGTCGACCACTGGCAGCAGGAGCAGAAGACCGCCACCTGGGCGGTGGTGTGCGCCATCGTCGGTTTCTTCTGCCTGACCTTCTTCAGCCTGCTGTTCCTGCTGATCAAGGAGACCCGGCACCACGGCACCGTGCAGGTCACCGTGTCGAACGGCGCCCAGCAGTACGTGGCCCGGATCCCCGTCGCGAACCAGGTCCAGGTGCAGCACATCAACAACCAGGTCAACTACGCCCGGTCGCTGTCGAACATGTGACCCGCCCACGGCTCGCGCCGCCCGGCACACCCCCGCCGGGCGGTCAGCCGCTGGCCCGCCCTGCGTGGATGGCGCGCACGTCGTCGATGGTGTCGGCATCGGCCGCTGTCTTGTCGTCGCGGTAACGCACCACCCGGGCGAAGCGCAACGCCACCCCGCCCGGGTAGCGGGAACTGGTCTGCACCCCGTCGAAGGCGATCTCGACCACCTGCTCGGGGCGGACCCGCACCACCCAGTCGCCGCGCTCGACGGCGAGGGAGAGGAACCGCTCGGTCTGCCAGCGCAGCACCTCGTCGGTCAGGCCCTTGAACGTCTTGCCGAGCATCACGAAGTCGCCGGTGCGCGGGTCCCGCGCGCCGAGGTGCAGGTTGGACAGCCAGCCCTGGCGCCGGCCGCTGCCCCACTCCACCGCGAGCACCACCAGGTCGAGGGTGTGCCGGGGCTTCACCTTGACCCAGGCGGCGCCCCGACGGCCGGCGTCGTAGGGGGCGTCGGGCGCCTTCACCACGACCCCCTCCTGGCCGGCGTCGACCGCGGCGGCGAACGCCTCGCCGGCCCGCTCCGGGCCGTCGACCTCCATCCGACCGACCAGCAGCGGAGGGTCGACCGCGGCGGCGAGCGCGGCCCAGCGCTCCCGGCCGGGCAGGTCGATCAGGTCGTTGCCGTCGAGGTGCAGCAGGTCGAAGAAGTACGGCGTCAGCACCGTCTCGCCGGTGGACTCGGCGGCGGCGAGCACGGCCGGGGCGACCGGGGCCCGGCCGGTGGTGCTCGGCGTGGTGCGCCGCGCCGCGCGGCTCGACGTCTCCTGGAAGGGCAGCGGCCGGCCCGTCGCGTCGAGCCCGATCGCCTCGCCGTCGAGCACCAGCTCGCGGGCGGGCAGCGCCCGCACGGCGGCGACCACCTCGGGCACCCGGGCGGTGATGTCGTCGAGGCTGCGGGTGAAGACGGCGATGTCGTGGCCGGAGCGGTGCACCTGGATCCGGATGCCGTCGAGCTTGACGTCGACCACGGCGGGCGTCCCGGTGGCGGCGAGCGCCTCGTCCACCGAGGGCGCGCTCTGGGCCAGCATCGGCGCGAGCGGGCGGCCGACCTGGAGGCCGAAGGCGGCCAGCGCCGGCGCGCCGCCGTCGAGCGCGGCGACCGCGACCGCCCGCAGGTCGCCGGCGAGAAGCAGAGCCCGGCGTACGGCGGCGACCGGCACGTCGGCCGCCCGGGCCACCGCGTCGGCGAGCAGCCCCGCCTGGGCGCCCTGCCGCAGCTCGCCACTGAACAGGCCGGTCAGCAGCCGCTGCTCGTCGGCGGTGGCGGCGGCGTAGAGCGCACCGAGCAGCGCCCGGCGGCGGGCCTGCGAACCCGGCCCACGCACCGCCGCGATCTCGTCGACGGCCGCGTCGACGGCGGCCACGGTCAGGGTCGGCTCGGCCGCCGGGGGCGGCATGTCACGCAGGCTCGCCCAGCCCACCCCGGTCTGCCGCTGGCGCAGCTCGCCGGCCAGCCACCCCGAGCCGGCCGCGACCTCGTCGGGGTCGAGCGACCGCAGCGCCTCGGCGAGCAGCTCCACCTTGGCCCGCCGGGCCCGGGTGGCGCCGACGGCGGCGGAGGTGGCTGCCAGGTCGATGAACCGCACGGGTCCATCCTGCCAGCCACCCCCGACACCACCCGGGCATTGCCGTGCCCGGGCGTCATGCGGGCCGGGCGGTCAGGCCGAGACGGGCTCCTCGATGCGGAGCCCGCGGGCGCGGATCTCGTCGGCGACCCGGGAGAGCACCGTGTCGAGCGCGACCAGGGCGGCGGAGAGCTCACCGAGCTGTTCCTTGAGCGTGTCCTCGGGCCACGCGGAGACATCGACGTCCCCCAGAGCGCTGACGGCGGCTTCGAGCCGGCTCATCACCTCGTTCGTACGCATGTTCGAGAGGCTATAACAAGCCCGCGCCCGACACACCGCAAACTCCCACATCGACCCGGAAGTTACGGTTCCGACACCTAACGCCCGTCGGCGCCCGCCTCGGCGACCTTCTTCAGCAGCAGCGCCTCGGCCAGGCAGACCCGGGCGAACTCGCCGAGGTGCAGGCTCTCGTTCGGGCCGTGCGCCCGGGCGTGCGGGTCCTCGACGCCGGTCACCAGGATCGCCGCCCGCGGGAACATCTCCTGGAAGGTGGCGATGAACGGGATCGAGCCGCCGACGCCGATGTCCACCGGGTCGGTGCCGTCCCAGGCGGTCCGGAACGCCGAACGGGCGGCGTCGAACATCGGGCCGGAGGCGTCGATGACACACGGGTCACCGTCGTGCTCGAAGGTGACGGTCACCCGCGCACCCCACGGCGCGTACTTCTCCAGGTGAGCGCGCAGGGCCGCGTACGCCCGCTTGGGGTCGTCGCCCGGCGCGAGCCGCACGCTCAGCTTCGCCTTCGCGGTCGGAACCAGGGCGTTCGGCGCCTCGCCGGTGGCCGGGGCGTCGATGCCGAGCACCGCGAGGGCCGGCTTGGTCCAGAGCCGGTCGGTGATCCGCCCGGTGCCGATGAAGTCGACGCCCTCGCTCAGCCCGGCCTCGGCGCGGATCCGCTCCTCCGGGTAGTCGACGACCGCGCCCTCCCGGCCCACCAGGCCGTCGACGGCGACGTCGCCGGCATCGGTGTGCAGGGTGGCCAGCAGCCGGACCAGCGCGGTCAGCGCGTCCGGCACCGCACCGCCGAACATGCCGCTGTGCACGGCGTGGTCGAGGGTGCGAACCTCGACGAAGCAGTTGACGATGCCCCGCAACGAGGTGGTCAGCGCCGGCACGCCGATGTCCCAGTTGCCGGAGTCGGCGATGACGATGACGTCCGAGGCGATCTCGTCGCGGTGCTCGGCGAGCAGCCGCTCCAGCGAGTCGGAGCCGTACTCCTCCTCGCCCTCGATGAACAGGACCACGCCCACCGGCAGCGCGTCCCCGAACGCGCGCAGCGCCGCGACGTGCGCCATGATGCCGGCCTTGTCGTCGGCGGCGCCCCGGCCGTAGAGCCGGCCGTCCCGCTCCACGGGCTCGAACGGGTCCGACTCCCACAGCGACAGGTCGCCCACCGGCTGCACGTCGTGGTGGGCGTAGAGCAGCACCGTCGGCGCACCGGGCGGGGCGGGCTTCTTCCCGATGACCGCCGGCTGGCCGCCGGAGCGCACGATCTTGACGTCGAGGCCGCAGCCGCGCAGCAGCTCGGCCACCGCCTCGGCGGAGCGCTCCACGTGCGAGTGGTCGAAGCCCTCGAACGCGATGCCGGGGATGCGGACGAGGCGTTCCAGGTCGGCACGGACGCCGGGCAGCTCCCGCTCGACGGCGACCCGGACCTCGGACTCGGACATGATCGGTGTGGTCATGACCGGCATCGTATGCCGGCCTTACCGGTCGCCTCGCCCGAGGCCATGGCCACCCTGGTCAGGGCCGCCGCACGTAGTAGCGGGCGGCGTCGTGCGGCAGGGTCGGCGCGCCGTCGACCACCAGGTCGGCCCGGGCCTCGGTGCGGTCCGCGGCGAAGTGCGCCCGCTCCCCGAGGTGCCAGCGGCGCAGCTCCGGCAGGATGCCGGAACCGTCCCGCCGCACGGCCCGGGTGAGCCGCAGCGGCGCCGGGGCGGTGACGAAGACGGCGAGGGTGCGGTCCGCTGCGGTTGCGGCCCGCGCCGCACTGACCCCCTCGACCACCAGCACCGGCGCGACCGGCACCGGCACCGGACGGGGCAGGAAGGCCCGGCGGACCCAGCTGTACCGCCGGTACGCCCCCGGCCGACCGGCGCGCAGCGGCGCCAGCACGCACTCTTCGAGCCGGGGCCAGAAGGTGAGCTGGTCGTCCCACCCGTCGAGCAGGTCGTCGGTGTGCACCACGGGCGGCCGCCCGGCGCCGGGCAGGTCGGCGAGGGCGTCCGCGAGCCGCGCCGCGAACACGCTCTTGCCCGCGCCGCTCGGCCCGTCCACCACCACGAGCCGGGTCCGCCCCAACCGCGCCGGCCCGGCGAGCACCCGCCGGGCCAACCGGTCGTACGCCTCGACCACCGCCACCACCACCTGACCGACGGTAGTGGGAGGCGCGGGGCGGGCCGACGACGGGCGAGCCGCGCGGACGGCGCGTGGGCCGGCCTCGGCGGGGCGTCGGGGGCGACCCCGTGCGGGCACACCGATCGGGGGTCGCCCGAACGAGCGGTCGTCGGGCTGGCCGGAGCGTTCGGTCGGCGGTGCCCCGGACCGGGCGGGATGATCGGCTGGTGTCCCACAGCGTGATGAGTCCGGGCGTCGACGCCCTGCTGGAACAGGCCCGCGCCGGCGTGCGCCGGCTGACCCCGCACCAGACCGTCGAGGCGGTCCGCACCGGGGCCTTGCTGGTCGACACCCGCACCGACGTGCAGCGCCGGGAACAGGGCGACCTCCCGGGTGCCGTCGTGATCGACCGGACGGTGCTGGAATGGCGGCTGGACCCGGCCAGCGCCTGGCGGATCCCCGAGGCCACGGGTTACGACCGGCGGATCGTCGTGGTGTGCCGGCAGGGCTACGCCTCCAGCCTCGCGGTGGCGAGCCTGCGGGCGCTCGGTCTGCACCGCGCCACCGACGTGATCGGCGGCGTGCAGGCGTGGCGTGAGGCGGGGCTGCCGATGTCCGACCGCCCGGCCGACATCCGCTACTGACTCCCGACCCGGCGGGTCCGATCCGGCGGGTCCGATCCGAATGGTCTGGGTCCGCCAGCCACCGTCCGGCCACTGTCGAGCTGCCCCGTCCATGGGACCACCATCGGTGGCGCGAGGGTGTGCGGCGCAGGTACGGCGCCCAGCCCGCAGCGTCAGCCGCACGGCACGTAGGCCGCGGCGTGGACCGCAGGCGCACGGCACACGCCACAAGCACACGGCGCACGGCAAGGCCCGTTCGGCACGGACGTGCGCGAGGCGGGGCGTCGTCAGGGGGCCGGTGGGGCGCCGGGTGGGATGAAGGGGAGGTCGGCCGGCGGGCCGGTCTCGACGAGACGCCAGAGGGCATCGGTGTCCAGGTGCTCCTCGACCAGGTCGCCGAGCAGGTCAAGGGAGCGCTCGCGGGCGGCGGCGAACGACGTGTCCGGCGCGACCCGGAAGCCGGACCGGCCGGCCAGCCGGGCCACCTCGGTCAGGAAACGGCGGCGGAATTCGTCGGACTCGAAGGCTCCGTGCCAGTGGGTGCCGTGCACCGTGCCCGCCACCGCGCCCTCGCCGCTGCCGTCAGCGCAGGTCAGCAGCGGGGTCAGCGTGGGATCGGTGTGCGAGACGTAGCCGTGGTGGATCTCGTAGCCACGGACCGGGACGTCGCCGCCGGCGGTCCCGACCGACTGCCGGACGGTCTTGCGCGGGTCGAAGGTGACCTCGATCGGCAGCAGGCCCAGCCCCGGCACGCTCCCCTGCCGGCTCTCCACCGGGTCGTGGATGGCCCGGGCCAGCATCTGGAAGCCGCCGCAGATGCCGAGCAGCGGCCTGCCCGCCGCCGCGTGCGCCAGCACCGCGTCGGCGAGCCCGGTCTCCCGCAGCCAGGCCAGGTCCGCCACCGTCGACTTCGAGCCGGGCAGGACGATCAGGTCGGCGGCGGCCAGCTCGGCCGGCTCGACGGTCAGCCGCACCCGTACGCCGGGCTCGGTGGCGAGCGCCTCGACGTCGGTGGCGTTGCTGATCCGGGGCAGCCGGACCACGGCGACGTCCAGCCAGTCGGTGCCGCGCGGGGCGGCCGGCCGGCCGAGCACCCGCCCGTACGCGAGCGAGTCCTCGGCGTCGAGCCAGAGGTCGAGCGCCCAGGGCAGCACCCCGTACGCCGGCCGACCGGTGACCCGGTGCAGCATGTCCAGCCCGGGCCGGAGGAGCCCGAGGTCGCCCCGGAACTTGTTGATCACGAACCCGGCGATCAGCGCCTGGTCGGCCGGGTCCAGCAGGGCGACGGTGCCGAACATCGAGGCGAACACCCCGCCCCGGTCGATGTCGCCGACCACGATCGTGGGCAGGTTGGCGTGCCGGGCCAGGCCCATGTTGACGTAGTCGCCGGCCCGCAGGTTGATCTCCGCCGGGCTGCCCGCCCCCTCGCAGATCACCACGTCGTACGCCTCCCGCAGCTCGGCGAGCGCCGCGTACGCCGTCTCGGCGAGGCGGGGCCGCAGCTGGCGGAAGTTGCCGGCGGTGACCGTGTCGACGGCCTCGCCGAGCAGCACCACCTGACTGGCCAGGTCGCTGCCCGGCTTGAGCAGAACGGGGTTGAACCGCAGGTCGGGGGCGAGCCCGCAGGCCGCCGCCTGCATCGCCTGGGCCCGGCCGATCTCTCCGCCCCGGCCGTCCGCACCGACGACCACGGCCGAGTTGTTGGACATGTTCTGGGCCTTGAACGGCGCCACCTTCACGCCCCGGCGGTGCAACCACCGGCAGATGCCGGCGGTGAGCACGCTCTTGCCGGCGTCGGAGGTCGTGCCGGCGACCAGCAGCCCGCCGCTCACCGGCCGCTCCCCCGCCCCGCCGTCGCTGCGACGCGGCGACCGACGGCGGTCACCAGGCGACCGACGGTCAGCGGATAGGCGGCCGCCAGGCCGAGCGCGGCCAGCCCGACCGCGCCCGAGATCCGGGCGGCCCGCTTCAGGTGCCGCGCCTCGGGCCGGGGGCCGTCGCCGAGGAACGGCCGCACCTCCGAGCGGCCGAAGTAGACGTTACGCCCGCCGAGCCGTACGCCGAGGGCGCCGGCCATCGCGGCCTCGCACTGCCCGGCGTTCGGGCTGGGGTGGTCGTCGCGGTCCCGGCGCCACACCCGCCAGGCGCGTTCCCGGTCGCCGTCGGCGGTCGGCGCGACGGCGATGGTGAGCAGCCCGGTCAGCCGCGCGGGCACCAGGTTGAGCAGGTCGTCGAGGCGAGCGGCCGGGGTGCCGAACCGGGCGTAGCGGGGCGAGCGGTGGCCCACCATCGCGTCGAGGGTGTTCGCCGCCCGGTAGCCGAGCAGGCCGGGCAGGCCCGCGACCGCTCCCCAGAGCAGCGGGGCGACGACGGCGTCCGACGTGTTCTCGGCGACCGACTCCACGGTCGCACGGGCCAGCTCGGGCTCGTCGAGCGCCGACGGATCCCGGCCGCAGAGATGACCGAGCCGCTGCCGCGCCGCCGGCAGGTCGCCGTCGCGCAGGGCCCGCCCCATCACGGTGGCCTCGTGCCGCAGGGTACGCCCGCCCAGCACCGTCCAGGTCCCGGCGGCGACCAGCGCCGCCCGGGCCACCGGGCGGTGTCGGGTGGCAACCGTCGCGGCCACGCCGAGCAGCACCGGCGCGCCGACCGCCAGCGCGGCGAACGCCGTACCGGCGCCCCTGTCCGGGCGGTAGATCCGCCGCTCCAGGGCTCCGGCGGCGCGGCCGAAGCCGGCCACGGGGTGGTAGCGGCGGGGGTCGCCGAGGAGCGCGTCGAGTGCGTACCCCGCGACCAGTCCCGCCGCAGTCGCCACCGGCGTCGCCTGTCGCACCCGCCATCACCTCCGGCCGGCCAGCCTAGCCGAGCGCCTTCCCGCCCTCGGGCGGGAGCGACCGGAACTCGCGGGCCGGCGACCGGGGCGGCCCGCCGACAGGGACCGTGCCACACCGACAAAGGCCCGCCGACAGGGGGCGCCCGCCGACAAGGACCCCCGACAGGGCCATGCCACGCCGACGAGGGCCGCCTCCAGGGGTGCCCGCCGGCCAAGGGCCCCGGCAGGGGCCGTGCCACGCCGACGAGGGCCGTGCTCGCTGACAGGCGTTCCCCCGGCCGCCACGAGCCGCGCCCGCCCGCTGCCGGGAGACGCGCCCGCCACGAGCCGCGCCCGCCCGCTGCCGGGGGACGCGCCCGCCGACACCAGCCGGGATCGCCGGGCGGAGGCGCGGGAGACACGCGGGGTGACGACGGCGTGGCCGGCGTCACCCCGCCCCCGTCGTGTCGCCCGGGCCCGCCCGTCACGCCGGCTGCGGCACCCGCCCCCGACCCCGTCGGCCGCGCCCGTTCGGGGTGAGGCCCGCGTCGGTTTCCCCGGGGTGCGAGCCCGCTGGCGCGTCGGACTCCTCGGGCACCGACGTCGGGTCGCCGGCCTCCGGCGCGGGGCCGTCGGGGTCCTCGTCGCGGCTGCCGTCCGCCGGGTCGTCGAAGGGGTCGAGCGAGCCGTCGAAGCCGGCGTCGGCCGGCAGGCCGGGGCCGGCCCCGGACGGGCCGAAGTCGGGCAGCTCGAACCCGTCGTCGAGCAGCCGGCCGTCGGGCAGGGCGGGGGCGTCCTCGTCCGGCACCGGCTCGGTCGCCTCGCCGTGCACCCGGTGCTCGGCCTCCGCGTCCTCGACGGTGCTGGTGGTCATGCTCGGCCGGTTGCGCATGAACCGGCCCCGGCCCCGGGACAGGTCGTGACCGACGGCGACCGCTTCCAACTCGTAGAGGGTGCGGTGGTTGCCGGCGTCGTCGGTCCAGTCGCGGGTGTAGAGCCGCCCGCAGACCACCACCGGGTCGCCGACCATCACCGAGGCGGCCACGCCCTCGGCGAGCTTGCGCCAGCAGTTGACGCGGACGCGCAGGCTGTTGCCGTCGACCCAGCGACCGCTGTCGCGGTCGAGCCGGCGCGCGGTGGAGGCGACCTTGAAGTTGGCCACCAGGGTGTTGCTCTGGGTGGTGCGGCGCCACTCCGGGGCCGTCAACACGTTGCCCACGACCGTGACGTAGGTGTCGAACATCGTCCCTCCAGGGGGAGATCGGGCTTGCCATCGCGAGTCGACTCGGTGTCGAGCCTGGGCCGTCGGGCACGACCGGCGCCACCGTCGCCCGCCGGCCTGTGGACAGCCGGACCACCTGTGGACAAAGACCTGATCAAGGTCCCGGTGTGCTAGGGCCGAGCGGCCCTGGGGGCACCCACGGCGTCCGGCAGATGATCGGGACACCGGAGAGGTCACGTTCCGGACGGAAGGCGGCGGGGTATGGATTCGATCAACCGCACCGCCGACAGCACGACGAACGAGAGGTCAGCGATCATGATGATGACCAGCACCGCAACCGCCTTCGTCTCCGGCCAGGTGCGGCGATGAGCGCCGTCGCCAACCCGGCCACCGTCGCCGAGTGCCTGCGGGTCGGCGCCGGGTTCTCCCAGGGCGACCGGAACTGGATCGCGGAACAGTTCGCCACGCTGGACGCCCGGCTGGCCGGGTTCCACGCCGACGCCACCGAGCTGGAACTGTCGGTGAAGGACCGGGAGGCCAAGGGACAGAAGGTCACCCTGGAGTGTTGGATCGCCGGCCGGCAGAAGATCGTCACCACGTCCGCCGAGGAGGACCTGCACGCCGCGCTCAACGACGTCCGGGACGACCTGCGGCGGCGGCTCAACGACGCGAAGACCAAGCAGGAGCCGCGGCACAACAAGCACCTGCGGGACGTCGGCCAGCCGGCCGCCGAGACCGACACCGGGAGCGACCCGGCCCGCGCCGAGGTGGAGACGGTCTGAGGCGTACGCCCGAGGCCCCGTCCGCGGTGCGGGCGGACGGGGCCGGGGCACGGCGGGGCTACCGCCCGGTAGCTCGCCGGCGTACCGTCGCGTTCGTGGAACCGGACGTGCTGGGCCCGCCGTACGAGCGGCAGACGATCGACCTGGGCACCGACGACGAGGGGCCGGTGGTGGCCACCCTGGTCCGTCGCCGCGCCGACCGCCCGACCAGGCGGGCCGTGCTCTACACGCACGGCTTCACGGACTATTTCTTCCAGGCCCACCTCGGCCACTTCTTCGCCGAGCGGGGGTGGGACTTCTACGCCGTCGACCTGCGCAAGCACGGCCGCAGCCTGCTGCCCCACCAGACCCCGAACTTCTGCCGCGACGTCAGCGACTACTTCCCGGAGTTGGACGCCGCCGCGACGATCATCCGCGAGGACGACGGGCACGACACCCTGCTCGCGATGGGCCACTCCACCGGCGGCCTGATCATGCCGCTCTGGGCGCACGCCCGCCGCGACGCCGGGATCATCGACGGGCTCTTCCTGAACAGCCCCTTCTTCGACATCAACGCCCCCTGGCCGGTACGCCGGCCGCTCGCCGCCGCCGTCGCCCCGCTGGGCCGCCGCGCGCCGCGCCGCGTCCTGCCGTTCGGGCTGGGCACCGTCTACAGCCAGACCATCCACGCCGACCACCACGGCGAGTGGAACTACGACCTGGCGTGGAAGCCGCTCGCCGGGTTCCCCGTCCGGGCCGGTTGGCTGAACGCCATCCGCACCGCCCAGCGGCAGCTCCGCGCCGGGCTGGACATCCGGGTGCCGGTGCTGCTCGCCTGCTCGACGCGCTCGTTCAAGGGGACGAAGTGGCACGAGTCGGCCGCGCTCGCCGACGCAGTCCTCGACGTCGAGCACATGGTCCGCTGGGCGCCCCGCCTCGGCCGGCACGTCACCGTGGCACGCTTCGACGGCGGCATGCACGACCTCACGCTCTCCGGCCCCGCCGTACGCGAGAAGGTCTTCGCGGAGGTCGGGCGCTGGGCCGACGCGTTCTTCGACGCCGGGCCGACGGTCCGCGACGGGGAGCGGCCACCGGCGAGCCGGCGGCCCGCAGACGGGGCCGACCAGGCGGGCGTGCCCGCGCAGGGCGGCTGAGCCGGCGGCCGACGCACCTCAAACGGCGGCGACGGCCTCGCGGATGCGGTCGAAGGTGGCCAGCGGGTGACCGCCGTCGCGGGCCGGCAGGACGAGTCCGAGGCACCGCAGGCCCACCTCACCGTCGCCGGCCTGGACACCGAACACCGGCGCGCCGACGTAGCCGAGCGGCAGTTCCACGGTGATCCGGACGGCGTCGCCCACGCGCGCCACCCGCTCGATCGCCACCTCCAGCGGCCGGGCGCCGTCCGCGCCGGCCCCGTGGGCGAGCACGATGGCCGAGCCCGGCTCCACGCCGATCCGGGCGATCGCGTCCCGGTCGGCCGCGATCCCGTCCGGCACCTGCTGGGTACGCCACCGCCAGCCCTCGCCGTCGGCGTGCTCGTGCAGGCCGCCGGTGGGCATGACGGCCACGCCGAGGTCCCCGCGATGATGCCACCGCGCGGCGTAGTCCGGCAGGGCCACGGCGTCCGCCGACACCCCGGCCGGCTCGGTGACGCTCGCCCGCAGCCCGATCTCCCCGGCCGGGGCGTGGGTGAGGGCGTCGGCGGTAAGCAGGTACTCCCGTCCCTGCCCGGTGAAGAAGAACGCCGTGCCCTCGTCCCGGCCGCCGTCCGCCGGCCCGGCGTCGGTCCGGCGGATGGGCAGGATCGCGCGGCCGAGAAGCTGGCACAGCTCGTAGGCGACGTCGTTCTCGGTGTCCGGGTCAAGCAGCACCAGCCGAGGGTACGACCCGCCGGCCGCCGGGCCGCGCCGACGGCGGAACCCGGGTGACCTCCGCCGGGGGTGCGTGCGACCCTGATCGACGACGTGGGACGCGACCACCCGTTCCACCGGCCACCCCGTGGTCGGCGGTACCCTTCACGCGCGACACGTACGCCGCGCGCCCGTAGCTCAGCGGATAGAGCAGGGGACTTCTAATCCCAAGGCCGCAGGTTCGAATCCTGCCGGGCGCACAGGACTTTCTCTCGGCCGATCATGCCGCGTGGTGCGGCGCGTGGTGCGAACGAGCTAGCTTTGCCGCGTGGCAACCTCGAACGGACGCCGGAAGCGGCAACGCGGCGAGATCGAAACCCTGCCCAGCGGCTCACTGAGAGTGAAGGTGTATGCGGGCGAGGATCCGATCAGTGGCAAGCGGCACTACCTGACCGAAGTCATCCCCGCCGGCCGCACCGCCGCCAAGGAAGCGGAGAAGGCGCGCACCCGGTTGCTGGCCCAGGTGGACGAGCGACGCAACCCGCGCACCCGCGCCACACTCGACCAGCTCCTAGACCGGTGGCTTGAGGTGGCCGACATCGAGGCCACCACGCGCATGGGCTACATGAACAAGCTCAACAAGCACGTACGGCCGGTGCTCGGCAAGCTACCGGTCGGCCGGCTCGACGCCGAGACGTTGGAATCGTTCTACGCGAGCCTGCGCCGCTGCCGCGACTGGTGCGGCGGCAAGGCGTACGTGAAGCACCGCGTGGAGGGCGAACACACCTGCACCGCAAAGTGCCGGCCGCACGTCTGCAAGCCGCTGAGCGCCTCGTCGGTGCGGCAAATCCACTGGATCCTCAGTGGTGCCCTCAGCCGCGCCGTCCGGTGGCGCTGGATCGCCGTCAACCCCGCCGGCCAGGCCGAGCCACCCGCGCCGCCGCACCCCGACCCGCAGCCACCGAACCCCGCCGACGCAGCCCGCATCATCAACGAGGCGTGGCGCGACCCGGACTGGGGCGCGCTGGTCTGGCTCGCCATGACGACGGGCGCCCGACGCGGCGAACTGTGCGCGCTGCGCTGGCACCATCTCGACCTGGCCGCCGGCGTGCTGACGCTGCGGCGCAGCGCCTACCTGGATGAGCACGGCGAGCTGCGGGAGAAGGACACTAAGACGCACCAGCAGCGGCGAGTCGCACTCGACCCGGAGACGGTCGAAGTGCTGCGCGAGCTGCACGGCCGGTACGTCGAGCGCCTGGCGCAGCTCGACGCGGACGCCGACCCCGCCGACTACGTCTTCTCCCCTGAGCCGGACAACAGCCGTGGCTACCGGCCCGACACCATCACCCAGCGATACGGCCGGCTCGCCACTCGGCTCGGCATCGAGAGCCACATTCACGCGCTACGCCACTACTCGGCGACTGAGCTAATCAACGCGGGTGTCGACGTGAGGACGGTCGCCGGACGGCTCGGCCACGGGGGCGGTGGGACGACGACGCTCAGGGTCTACGCGGCCTGGCTGTCGGAGTCGGACCAGCGAGCTGCTGGGACGTTGGCCGCTCGAATGCCACCGCGCCCGGTCGCGCCAATGCAGCGCACCGTGGCGAGCAGCCCGTACCAAGCAATTACCGCGGAGCTGCGCGACCAGATCGCCAATGGCCGACTGCGGCCCGGTGATCAACTCCCCACTGTTGCCGACCTCGCTGCGGCGCACGGCGTCTCGGTCGGTACCGCCCACCGCGCTGTAGCCCTCCTGGCATCAGAGGGCTTGGTAAACGTTGCCCGAGGTCGCCGAGCGACCGTCGCGGGTGCATAAGCAACAACTGCCATGACCTACGTATTACGTCATCAAATAGGCTACCCGGCGAGCTGTGCGGATGGGCTTCTATCAGCGGAAACGCCTCTCGACATCTCTCACCACCCCCCGCTGTCCGTCGACCTCTTGCGGAACTAGATGCGGACCGCTCGCCGGGCGCAGCGTCAGCTTGGGAATCGCACAAGATCGGCCCGGATAGCAGCCTGACGTCCGCTCGATGCAGTTCCGCGCGGCCTGGCTTGGCCCTCGCTGACACCACCTTGTGGCCCGTCGATGGCCCGGCATTCGCCAACCCGTCAGGTCAGCCCGTCCCGCCGATGACAGGGGCATCGATGCTGGTGCCGTCCGCCTTGGTGCGGGTCACCCTGCACCCGTGCTAGTCGGCCGCGCTCTACACCTTCCACGTCAGAGCCCTGGTGGCTGTTCGGGGGACGCCTGGCGGCTTGGCCCTCCATACGATGGGAGGAGTGGGATTCCTCAGCTCCTTGCTTCCAGGTCTACGAGACCTACGTGCGCCCATGTCTGCTGGCCTGCTTTGGCTCGGCGTGGCTGTCGTACTACTGGCACCTAGAGCAGGTCGAATACTTGCGCCCTCCCCCGACACCAAAGCCCTCATTAACTTTGTCAAATCGTGGCCCTCGTCGCTAATAGCACCTGTCGCGATTGCCGGCGCATTTCTCCTCGGAACGGTCGCCACAACACTCACACTTGCGTTCATGAATCGCACAGGCAGGGGCGTTCACAAGATCCTGCGCAAGATGGCGGATGCAGATTTGATTCGGGTCAGCGAAAATGAGTTCCGCCACCCAAGGCCGCAATTCTTATACAAGAGAGCCTACGCGCTTGAAAGCGCGACTAACCCGATCAGCAACACCGCCCACACGTTACTCTACGATGCCATCTCAAACACTCTCGGTCGCGCCAGTGTTCCTGGAAGCGCTGCACAGATTTTTCCAGTAGGACTGCTAGCCCCTTCGATCAGATACGCCGCCCCCCAACTCTCGGTTACGGCACCGAGCCTCTATCAAGATTACGACAGGCTAAAGTCGGAAGGCGAACTGCGCGTTGTGATCGTGCCGCCGCTCATAACCCTGGCTGCGGTTGCTCCTTTGAATGGCAAGGCCTGGATTATCCTGGCCGCCCTTGTGGCCTGCGCAGTGCTACTGGTGCAGTCGATTTCTCAGCATCGCGCTGCGAATGACATCCTCGCGAATGCCGCATACCTAGATCAGGTCTCACTCCCAACGGTGCAGGCTGTCGTGGAAACACTCAAGTCTCTGCCAGAGGCTCCGACCAGCAATGGGGAGTGGATGGGTGCACTGGTAGTGGCTTTGGAGAGAAGGGGATTCTTCGACGAGGCGCGAGCCGCCGTGCGGACGATGGTGGAGCGCGAAGTTGACGATATCGAGGCCACCCTTTTCTATCTCAAGGAACACGACTGGCACCACTTCAACTCCCTCCTTGCTTTGATCAAAAGCTCAGACTCGCCGGCCCTCCAAGCTATTCTTGAGCGCATTGAAATCACCTTGTCGCTCACCTAAAGGGCGGGTGGCAGCAACGGCTTCTTAGATGCGGACTGCATGGCCGGGGCGGCGGCTCTGGGGTGCCCCGGCTCAGCAGGGACTACTTCCCTATCGGATTGGCTCCAGGTGACGGCGTCGCAGGAGCCGGCAGGCCGACAGGAGCAGGAAATAGGTGGCCTTAGCTGCGTTCACGAAGGCTTCGTCGTTGATGGTGAAATTGACAGTTGAGCCGCCGGGAATCTCTGCCTCCACCTTCCGCTTGCTACCGTTCATCAAGGCCCATCCGAGGCCATGCTCGTAGCCGGAGAGCAGACGCCACATCGCCTCGAACAACGGAGCGGACTCGCGCTGGTCCTTGACGAAGGTCAGCTTGGGCAACTCCTGCACAACGTTGACCTTCTGCTGCACCTCGTTCCATCGCCGGCCGAGCGCAGCAGCCTCCTCGCGGTAGGTCTTCAACGACCCATGCGCAGCGTCCCACTGCTCACGCTCCACGATCAGCTTCGCGGCCTCAGGGAAAGCCTTGAAGGCAGCACGATGGTTACGCTGCTGGTAGTAGTCGTTGACCTCGCACCGAAGCCCTCGCGCCCGGCGCTCCCGCCCATCGTCCGGGTCGAGGATCCACGCGGCGTAGAAGGCCGTCTCGAAGGTGGGCCGCAGCAGGCTCCACGGGGCCCAAAGCGTGGCGCCGTGATGCTTCAGCAACGCGAGCAGCGCCTGGTGGTTGTCCCTGGCAACACCCAGATATCGTGCCACCTCGATGTAGGTACGAGGCCCGGCGACCTGCGACTGGTCGAAGGCGCGGGCAGAGAGTACGTGGCGCCCCTCCAGAGAGGGCAAGCCGTCGATTGCCTGGAACTCCTGCTCAATGAGCTGCCAATACAGGTGCAGGTTGCCCAGGTCCATCGTCTCGCCGGTGGGAATAGATTCACGCACGCCAAACAGGTTAGGTGCGGCTGGCCAATCCGCCTACCGGGTTACGAAGCCTCGTCGCACCCGCAGCTGTCCTGCCATCCCGTCTGCGCCGACCCACACACCCTGGCCCTGGTCCGCTCGGCTTCGCCTGGGTCGGTGGGTGGCGGGATGGCATCCCACCACCCACGAACCGCAACCGTTCGGCAACTCCATCTCGGAGTCGTCTGGCCCCGCCGGAGGCATGCCCTCCATTGGGCCGGCGCGCCGGCCGAAGCCGGCGCTTGCGCCGCCAGCAGGCCGAGCGCGACCGGCGCGGCCCGCTTGCGGGCCGCCTTGATCAGAGCAAAGGCTAACTCGGCAACTGGTCGCTAGATCGGCATGATGCTCCTATGCGCTTGCTCGTGCTCGGCGGAACCTGGTTCGTAGGCCATGCGATCGTCACAGCCGCCATCGACGCCGGCTGGGAGGTGACCACCTTCAACCGGGGCACCTCGGATCCCTTCCTGGAGGCTGTGCAGCCCATCCGGGGAGACCGCACCCGCCCGAAAGACCTAGCCGCCCTCGCCGCCGCTGGCCCCTGGGACGCCGTAGTCGATACCTCGGGGTACGTGCCGACCAACACCCTTGCCGTCGCCCGCGCGCTCGCGCCCGTTGCCGGACGCTACGTCTTCATGTCGACGGTCAGCGTGTACCGCGACTGGCCGGTCGAACCACTGAGCGAGCGGTCCGAAGTTCTCTACTGCCCGCCGGACGCCGGCCCGGACTACGGCACCGACACCGAGGACGGGTCAAGCATCGCAGCCAGGTTTTCTATTCCAAGGAACAACTCATCGTAAGTGATGATATTGAGATCCTTGAGCGATGTTCGGAATATCTCGAATGAGCGCCGCTGCGGCTCCGTCAGACGAGTTTGGTGGGCGTCTCCGGCGATAACGACAGCAGTAGGGCTGTGCGCAGCCAACTCCGGCGTCTCGTGGCGAAGTGAATGAAGGTAGTTCATGAGAGTCACGCGATATTCCAACGCCTGCACACAGGCCCCGATCAGCTCCGTCGATGGCGGATAAACATTATTTCGATAGCGAGCCCCAACAAGCTTGGTGGCGGGCGTCTTCAGCTCAATAAGAACAGCATTTCCGTGACACTGAGCCAGGAAGTCGGGGACTCTGCCGCCACGATTCGAAATTGACTTGCCACCGACATAGCACTGCTCGTTAAGCACATACGGGCGGCCGCTCAGAGTTGGCATCAACAGTTCGGGTCGGCTCGCGAATAGGTTCTGCCAGAACCCTTCCGAGGCATTAAGTCGCTCCCTCTCCCAAACAGCCAACGCCTCTCGAAATCGATTAGCACGTGAGGGTTGAGCAGTCTGGCCAGCAAGGGAAGCGAGAATGCTTGTGACCCGCTCAATGTGCCGCTGACGCATTGACGTTAGCCACTCTGAATTATACTGATCGGGTAGGCGATCGATTAATTCATGGTGACTGGGGCAAAGCAGAAGGAGGTTTTCGTACGCCCCCTCCTCTGAAAGGGTCATAGTTGGGTCCCACCGAGGCCCTCCGGGCCTAGCAGACCTTATGTACACAATCTGCAAAATCGGCGTGCCGTCCGGAAGCCGAGATGGATAGGGGCAATCACCAGCGGCACATGTCCCGCCAAAGTCGCTATACAGCCTCTTGATGAAGGCACCCCGGACAGCTGCTTGACGCATCCGCAAGGTCGCCTGCTCGAAACGAGGTTCGATATCCACGAACCTTCGATACACGAAGCGGCCATGCTTTGTCGAGTGAACAGGTGTGGTTGTCTAGCACCTCGGGCACCACAGCCACCCGAGTCAACCCACAAGATGGCCGGAAGCATCAGCAGCAGGATATGACAAAACGCCACAATTCGCAGGCAATCAGCACACTTTGGTCGCACACGACCGCCGACTTGGCTACTTAAGCCGCAACCCGTCCAACCACTCTGGGCGCTGTCGCCTCCGGCGCTCGACAAGCCATAGGCACAAGGGCGGACGTCAGCCCTGGACCGCTTCCAGCATGCAGCCGACGTGACACCGTCCACTATGTTTGATGCGTGCCGTCCACATCGTTTTGGTCTTGGTCAGGGTGGGGCGCCTTTGAGGCGCTCGGCACCCTCGCGGCAGCTCTCGTAGCCCTCCGGGTATATCTGACCGAGGTCTCGCGGCGTCGCCGTGCCGAACGGAACGCAGTTCGTGTCTGGGTCGCCAACAATGGCAGCAGGACGGAGATACACATCGCAAACGACTCCCATATTCCAATCGTCGACACCAGAATCGTTGCCCTGTACCAGCACAGCCATTCGGGCTCCATCTTAGGGGGAATGAATTGGGCGGCAGTGGGCTGGATTGCGCGGGGCCCTCACATCGTACATCCCTCTCAAACCGTGGTTCTCACTCTGAGCGACTTCCACTGGAACGCACTAGGGGTGAAGCTGCCTGCACCAACAGTAGTGCGGCTAGTGCATGAGGCGAGCGCCGAAACTCGAACAGTTCAATTCACTCGACTAAAGAAGCGTCCGAAGTTAGAACAGATAGTGGACTGCGGCCATCTAGAACCGCATGATCTGCGGGCGGCTAACGATACACCCAGGGTCATCCCTTCGCCCTCGCCAGGAAACTCCAGGGGCCAATCACCACTGCCATCACCGGCATCAACCCGCCTTTGACAGCTCGACGGGCTGCGCCAAAGAGGACGTTGCAGGATGCAGCGCGCGCACCCCGGGCAGTCTCCTGGCCTGCCGGCGACTGCCGAACAAGAGGCAACAGAGTCAAAGGCGGCTCGTAGGGCCGTCGCAAAGCGACGCGAAGCGCCATTGACCTTGGAGACACGCGCCGCCCATCCCTACCTCCGCCAGCGATGACTCGCCCCGCGGTGCGGCGGCACGACGGCCGCTGCCGCCTCGACCAGTTTCCAGCCGACGCCCCGTGTTCCGCGACGTTCTTCTGCGCATCCCGCTCTCCGCTCGAACCACCGGGCATCAGACGGGTCGAGTGCAACGACAGGGGCGCGACGTGGGGCCCGTTTAGCGCCGCCTTGACCAAGGGACAGAAAGCTCGGAACCCCTCCGCCGTCCGACGCCGCCAGCGCCCAGCCCGCCAAAAGTTCATGACCACCCACAACGGCCGCCTACCCAACCCGCCCCAACTCGGCCGACTCCTCACCGGGCAGGCCGGACGCTGGCGCGGGCAGCACATCGTCCATACCGGCCGGAACGACCGGGGCGACCGGGCCGCGTTCTGGGTCGAGCGGCACGACGGGTGAAACCCGCTGAACCAACTCCGCAACTCCGCACCAACCCGCCACCACCAGGGAAAAGAACCCTGTGGAGATCAGACCGTCGAACCTGGTCGATCTGCGCAACTCCGCAACCTGCTGCGGAGATGACGGCACCTCGCGGAGACGGAGCCTCGGAAGCTCTCCGCATCTCCGCACGCATTCGCCCAGCTCACGGCCCTTCCTGCAGAGATGCGGAGATGGTTCAGCCTCTCCCACAACCAACAATGCCGGCCGCCGCTCTCCGATTGTCGAGCGCTGTCTTGCAACCCTAAGAAGCGCTCATCGCACAGGCACCCGCACCGCCACCGCCGCCTCGACCCTCGGCAGCGCGTCTACGACCCGACGAAAAACCTCCGCACCCGCAGACACCTTATCGTTAGCCCGCTGCAAATAATTGCACATCTTCTTTTCCCCAATGACCACATCCGCATAACCGGCCGCACAACACAGAAAGAGCATATCATTGAGATCGTTACGATGCCATTTATCGTCCGCATTAATTAACCGCAAATGCAACACCTCACGAATGCGGCCAAGCGCCGGCAGCGACGAGAAAGCTATTTCAGCCTCATCCTGCAACCACCCAGTAAATTGCTCGGGGGTCAACCCTCCACCGGCCGCCGCAGCCGCGACGTCGTTAGACATATCGGTAATGAATCTAGTCCGCGTCAGATCACGCGCATAGGCCCTGGCCTTCGGATTGGACCTCATATGCTGGGCAAGCTCCTGGAAAGAAGACGCCCATTTACCTGCCATCTCAAGGCCTGCTAGCGAGACTTCGGGGTCGGTATCGAGCAGCACATGGATGAACGATTCGATCCACGAGATACGCTCACTCACGCCCCGGACCTCTGGAGGAAGCTCAGGGACACTGGACCTCCGCTGCGGCCGGCGATAAGGATCATTCCAAAGCGCCCAGGGATCCAAGGTAAAAACGTCTAGGAGGGCACCTCCGCCAGCATCAGGCCTGAACATTCTGGCCAGTTCGGCTGCTCGAACATATAAGGGGCTGCGCATTTGCCATCCCCGCGAAAGCTCGACCATCACACGCGCCACGTCAAGGCGCTGCCGTCCCCCCTTCTTTGCTATTTCCACAACATGGCCGCCCGATAGAGGCAAGATGATGTCGCGACTGCGAGCCAACTCAATGAGACGCAGGCATGAAATTTCCCGATCATTAGGATCGACGGGAGGATTGACGATCACGCGCGCTAGGTCGATCCAATGGTTCTGGTCCAGGTAAACAACCGGCCGGTCAACCTCTGTCAAGAGCGTACCGATCTGAGTGGTAAAAACAGTGCCGTCACTCAACGACGTTCGCAGAGTCGACGAGTAAACATCGAAAACTGACTTCGCAACTAGAGTGGGTCCGCTTATCGGTTCAACGCGCCCACGGATACTGCGCCCGCCAACGAGAACCACTTCAACCTCTCCAGTCGATGCCGCGAAGGTTATTGTCGCAATGCCGGAAAGAGGATGGTTCGGACCGGGTAGGGTGTCGCGCTCTGCGGTCATGGCGACATTCAAGCACGCACCCCGGACAAAGCATGGCCCACGCAAGTGTCCCGTTACGCCGATCCGCCATCACACTGCTAGACCAAGCAGTAGGGGCGTTCGAGCTATCCACCAGACGAGGTATCACAACGAGTCACTACCTCTATGAACCCTGAGCCCGCCGATCGAGCTGACCGTGGAGCTATTCGTGGTGCGAAATGTGGGTCACCGGAGAAACTCTGGGCAACCCGAGCAAGAGTTCATGCAGCTAGAGAGAGTGCTGAAGCCAGAGATCATGATGTGAATACCACTTCTAATCCCAAGGCCGCAGGTTCGAATCCTGCCGGGCGCACTCACGTCAAGCCACGTCCTCGGAGCCCCTGAGGACAGGCGACGGCTACGACACGTGGCCGCAGCGTCGGGCGGTCACCTGAGCCGGACGTCGAGGGTGGGGAAGTCGTACCAGCTCAGCTCGAAGGACGACGCGGCCTCCGGGACCACCGGGTAGACGGCCCAGCTGTTGATCTGCTCGCCCGGCCCGATGCTGAAGGACTGAACGGCCCGCGTCGTGGCGCACCACGTCCTCTCGGGACGCACGGTCCGCCCGTCCGACAGGGTGAGGTGTGAGGAGACCAGGTCGACGTCGACGGCCGGGCAGCTCACCGGCCACGCGAGCCGCGAGTCGTTGCGGTACCTGAGGTTCAGCCGCAGCTTTCCGCCGCTGGTCTCGGCGCTGACCAGCGTGACGCTCAGCGACGCCTGTTCGTAGATCGGCCGGTCGAGCCGGTACGTCCGGGGCCCGGGCTGCGCCTGGCTGGGCGACGCGGACGGGCCCGGCGACGCCGACCGGCCCGGCGACGCCGAGTGGCCGGGGTCAGCGTTCCCGGATCCGGTCGACGGGCGGCCGGTGCTGCCGGTGACCGCGGCGGTGGGATCGGGCTGCCGGGTCGCGGTGCGGTCGGCCAGGTACGCGCCGCCGAGGGTGCCGATGACGGCGAGGCCCGCCGTCGCCACGATGACGCCGAACAGGCTCACGTACCTCTTCACGGTCGGCTCCTGGCTGGTGAGGCGGCGATGGCGTGAACGTAGCACCGGCGTCGAAATGGCACGGTGCGACGACTGCGCCCGCCGACCGGCCTGTGCCGTACGCGAACCGGGCGCTGGCGGCGCTCGTGCTGCACGTCACCGGGAGGTCGTCCCCCACCCCGCCGAGGTCGCGCTGCTGCGCGACCTCGGCCTGCGACTGGGCTGAATCCGGCGGCACGCGCTTCCGCCGCCGGTGCCATATGCTGCGCCGATTGTCACGGGGGCACGGGGATGGTGACATGCGACGCTGGCTGGGCGTCACGTTTTCGGCCGCGCTGATCGCGGGGGCGCTGAGCGGGTGCGGCACCCCGGCGGGCACCGACGGCGACCTGACCGACGACTGGCGGCCCGTCGCCGAGGCCCGCCAGTTCGTGCCGCAGGCAGGCGAGTGCCACGCGGTCGCCGACCCGACCGCGTACCTCACGAGCCACCAGCCGGTCGACTGTGCGAAGTCGCACCTGGTCGAGACGTTCCACATCGGCACGTTCACCGGTGAGCTCGCCGCGCGCCCGATCCCGCCCCGCGTCGAGTCGATGGCGATGCGCACCGCGTTCGCCGAGTGCGACGTCAAGGCGAAGGCGTTCGTCGGTGGCGAGTGGCGCGGCGCGCGGTTGTCGGTGCAGGTGGCGCCCACCTCGCCGCCCGGCTGGGCTGGTGGCAGCCGGTGGTACCGCTGCGACCTGCTTGAGCTCGCCGCAGGCGGCACCGGCGGCGGCGTGGCCGACCCGGTCGTGCCCCGTACCGGCACCCTGCGGGGCGTCCTCAAGGCTCCCTCCTCGCTGACGTTCACCTGCGGCGAGGAGAATCGCTGGGGCAACCTGGAGCCGGTGGCCTGCGGCAAGCCGCACCGGTTCGAGTACGCGGGCATCTGGACCGCCCCGGACGGCCGGTACGACGACGCGACGAAGGACGAGGACGCGATCCACGCGAAGTGCCGGACGGTCATCGCCCGCTACGCGAAGGTGCCGGTCGACGGCATGCTCCGCTACCGCACCGGCACCACCTACCGGTTCCCGTCGGAGGAGGCGTGGGCACGCGGTGACCGGGGGGTGCGCTGCTGGTTCTGGTCGGGTGGACGGAAGCTGACCCGGTCGATCGCCGGCGGCGGCCCCAGGGCCCTGCCGGTCAACTGAGCGCCCGGCCGACAAATTGACGTGACAGCGCTGCCGGCTCGTGGCCAGCATCGACGGATGGCGGGGTCCCGACCGGCGGAGCCGGACATCGTGCGCTACTACACCGACGTCTTCGTGGAGGCGGACCGGCTGGAGCGCACCCCGCTGGGGCGGCTGGAGGGGCTGCGCACCCGCCAGGTCCTGACCCGGCTGCTGCCGCCGGCACCGGCGACGGTGCTGGACGTCGGCGGCGGCCCCGGCGCGTACGCGGGGTGGCTGGCGGCCGCCGGCCACCGGGTGCACCTGGTCGACCTGGTCCCCGCGCACGCGGCGTCGGCCCGGCACGCGCATCCCGGGGTGAGCGCCACGGTCGGCGACGCACGGCGTCTGCCGCTCGCCGACGGCTGCGCCGACGTGACCCTGCTGCTCGGGCCGCTCTACCACCTGACCGGTCGCGCGGACCGGGTCGCCGCACTGCGCGAGGCGGCCCGCCTGACCCGGCCCGGCGGCCTGGTGGTCACGGCGACGATCAGCCGGCAGGCGCCGCTGATGGATCTCACCCGGCAGGGGCGGGTGGACGACCACACCCGTCCCGCCCTGCTGCGCACCTACGCGACCGGCGTCAACGAGGCGGGCAGCGGCTTCACCACCGCCTACTTCCACCGGCCGGACGAGGTGATCGACGAGTTCGAGGCGGCCGGACTTCCCCGGCCGGACCTGTACGGCGTCGAGGGTCCGCTGTGGCCGCTGCTGGCCGTGACTGGCGGGCAGGAGGCCGACGGGCCGCTGTTCGCGGAGGTGTCGCGCTGCGCGACGCTCTTCGAGCGCGATCCGGAGGTGATCGGCGCCAGCGGGCACCTGCTGGCGGCGGCGCGACGCGGAGCCGACCGAGCCGGCGGCTGAGGGGCGGCGGCGAGCACGGCCCGGAGCCGACCGGCCCGGCGGCTGAGGGGCGGCGGCGAGCACGGCCCGGAGCCGACCGGCCCGGCGGTGACGCAGGTGGCGGCCGACCGGCGGATCGCGTACGTCGGGGACGGGCCGCGGCTCGCCCTGGCCGACGGGGCGGGCGACGCCGCCCGGCACCGCCGGGTCGTCCGGCTGCCGGGCCTGGTCAGCGGCCAGATCCGCTGGCAGTGGCCGTCCCGGCTGGAGCTGCTGCCGCCCGGGCCGGACGAGCAGGCCCGGCTGCTGGTGGTCTGCGACGCGCTGCGCACCATCCAGCAGCCGGCCCTCGGCCTCGCCGGCCCCGCCGAGGAGGTCGCCGGGCTGGCCCGCCGGGTGCGCCGGGCGGTGGCCGCGTTCCGGCTGGCCCACCCCGAGCTGGTGGATCTCTCGCCGCCGGAGCGGGACGTGCTGGTGGTGCGGGCCGGGGCGGGGTTGTCCGCCGGCGTCGCCCGGATCACCCTGCCGGGGTCGCTGCCGGTGGAGTTCCGTTCCCGGGACGACTACTACCAGCGGGGACGCTCCGACCGTGGGTGGCACGGGCCCGCAGCCGGCGCAGCATCCGGGCATCGGTGAAGCCGACCGTGCGGGCGGCCGCCTCCACGGTGGCGCCGTGCCCGATGAGGTGCTCGGCGCGCTCCACCCGCAGGGTCTGCTGGTAGCCGAGCGGGGTCAGCCCGGTGGCCTGCCGGAAGAGCCGGGTCAGCGTCCGCTCGGCCACCCCGCCCGCGGCGGCCAGGTCGGCCAGCGGCAGCGGCTCGGCGAAGTGGCGGTCGATCAGGTCCTGCACCCGGTGCACCGCGTCGGACAGGTGCGACCGGTGCCGCATCATGGCGCTGGCCTGCTGCTCGTGGCCGTTGCGCCGGGAGTGGACGACGAGCGTGCGGGCGATCCGGGCCGCCGCCGCCGGGCCGTGCCGGGTGGCCACCAGGTGCAGCGCCACGTCGATGCCGCTGGCGATGCCGGCCGAGGTGACCACGCGGTCGTCGACCACGTAGAGCACGTCGCGCACCACCCGCGCCGCCGGGAACCGCCGGGCCAGCTCGTCCTGCACCTCGTGGTGGGTGGTGCAGCGGCGGCCGTCGAGCAGGCCGGCCCGGCCGAGGGCGTACGCCCCGGCGCAGACGCTGGCGACGGTGCCGCCCGCGGCGTGGTGGTCGGCCAGCCGCCGCAGGTCGTCCGGCCCGACCGGCCCCTGCGGCCCATGCGCGCGGGGCCGCCACCCGGGCACGACCACCAGGTCGTCGCGGGTCAGCTCGGGCCATTCCAGCCCGGCCACCAGCGGTACGCCCTGCACGGTCGGCACGACCTCCCGGTCGGCGACGTAGTGCAGGCGGTAGTCGTGCCCGAGGTCGGCGGCGGTGGAGAAGACCTGGGCCGGCCCGGCGAGGTCCAGCAGGTGCACCTGCGGGACGAGCAGGAAGACGACCCGGGCCATCGGCTCAGCCCCGTACGCCGGCCGGGACCGCGCCGGTCACCTCGGCGACGGTGCGGACGGTGGCGAAGCGGCCCGCGAGGGCGTACTCGGTGCGGGCGATCATGTCCTCGTTCGACAGGGTGCGCGGGTCGGCGAGGACCTCCTCCAGCGTGGCGGTGGCCGGCAGGTCCCGGTGCGGGGTCGGGAAGGTGACCGTCGCGTCCGTCACGAAGGTCACCTCGTAGCCGAGGTCGCAGCCGACCCGGGCGGTGGTCTCGACGCACTGCTCCGTGCGGATCCCGCAGACGGTGATCTCGCGGACGCCCGCCATCGTCAGGGTCTGCTGGAGGTTGGTGGTGGTGAACGCGTTGTGCGACGTCTTCACCAGCGTCGGCTCCCCCGGGGCCGCCGACAGGCCCTCGATCAGCCGCACGTGCCCGCCGGCCGGGTCGAAGACGCCGCCGCTGCCCGGCTCGGCGTGCAGGACCCAGACGACCAGGTCACCGCGCTCGCGGGCCGCGTCGACCAGCCGGCCGACCTGGGCGACGATGTCGGGGTTCGAGGCGTACGCCCAGATCGGGCGCTGCCGGAAGGACTCCTGGACGTCGATGACGACGAGTGCTGCTCTGCTCATACGGTGAATCCTGACCGGGCGGACGCCGTCGCGGCAGACACCATCCCGCCCCGCCCCGGACCGATCCGGCCACCCGCCCGGCCTTCGCGGTGGGTCAGGGGGTGGCGGGGCGGCGGGCGGGGGCGTCCAGGGCGGCGGCCTCCTCCGGGGTGGGGGCGGTGCCGCCCAGGTGCGCCGGGAGCCACCAGGTGTCGTCGGGGCCGGCGGGCTGGTCCGGGTACTCCCGCTGGGCCCGGTCGACCAGCGCGCTCAGCCGCGTCTTCAGGTCGACGGTCATCGCGTTGGCGTCCGGGTAGGCGGCCGGGTCCATCGGCTCGCCCACCAGGATGGTGATCGGGGTGTGCCGGCGGGTCAGGGTGCGCGGCCGGCCCTTGGTCCAGAGCCGCTGGGTGCCCCAGAGCGCCACCGGCAGCACCGGCACGCCGGCCTCGGCCGCCATCCGGGTGGTCCCGCTCTTGAGTGCCTTGACCGTGAACGAGCGGCTGATCGTCGCCTCGGGGAAGACGCCGACCACCTCGCCGCGCCTGAGCGCGCTGACCGCCGTCGCGTACGAGCCGGCGCCCGCCCGCCGGTCCACCGGGATGTGCCGCATACCGCGCATCAGCGGGCCGGACACCTTGTGCGTGAACACCGACTTCTTGGCCATGAACCGCACCAGCCGCCTCGACGGGTGCGCGCCCAGCCCGCAGAAGATGAAGTCCAGGTAGCTGACGTGGTTGCTGGCCATGACCGCCCCGCCGGTACGCGGGACGTGGTGGTCGCCCTCGACGGTGATCTTCAGGTCCAGGACCCGGAACATCGTCTTGGCGGCGGCGATCACGGGCGGGTACACGAGTTCCGGCATTGCGCGAACTTACCCTGCCGACCTGAGCCGCTCGCCAGCCCGCCGGCCGGTGGCGCGTGGCCGACCGAGCCGCGTCGCCTGCCGGCCGCGGTGCGGTCGGCCGGCAGCCATGGTGGGACGGGCCGGGTCGCCCGCCCGGCCGGGACCGGTCGTCACTCGGTGAGCCGGTGCATGTCGAGGCGGCCCCGGGCGAAGGCGTCCACCCGGCCCCACCGGCCCGGGATGTCCAGCACCTCGATGCGGCCCATCCCGATCGGCAGCCGGGGGTCCACCGCGAGGTGCCCCTCGTGCGGCTCCAGGCCGAGCATCGTCCGCAGCAGCAGCAGCGGCGTGCCGGTCGACCAGGCCTGCGGGCTGCACGCCGTCGGATACTCGACCGGGAACTTGGTCAGCTCCCGGGGATAGCCGCCGAACGCCTCCGGCAGCCGGCCCTGGAAGTAGGTACTCGCGTCGAGGATGCCGCTGGCGATGACCGCCGCCTCCTCGGCGAAGCCGTACCGGCGCAGGCCCCAGGCGATGAACGAGTTGTCGAACGGCCAGATCGTGCCGTTGTGGTAGCCGACCGGGTTGTAGCGCACCTCCCCCTCGGCGAGCGTCCGCACCCCCCAGCCGGTGAAGAGCCGGGGCCCGACCAGATGTTGGGCGATCTTCTCGGCCCGCTCGTGGTCGACGATCCCGCTCCACAGCAGGTGGCCGATGTTGGAACTCAGCACGTCGCACTGGCGGCCGTCCGGGTCGAGCGCCAGCGCGTAGTACTCGCCGTCCTCCACCCACCAGTCCCGGTTGAACCGTTCCTTCAGCGCCGCCGCCTCCCGCTCCAGCCGGTCGGCGAACTCCGGGTCGTCCCAGAACTCCCGGGCCAGCCGGGCCGCCCGCAGCTTCCCGTCGTACGCGTACCCCTGCACCTCGCAGGTGGCCCGGGGGAACGGCGGCAGCGTGCCGTCCCGGTAGGAGATGGAGTCCCAGGAGTCCTTCCAGCACTGGTTCTCCAGGCCGGTGTCGGTGTTGCGCCGTTCGTACCAGATGTAGCCGGTGCCGACCAGGTCGGCGTAGTCGTCGATCCACTTCAGCGCGGCGCGGCACTCCCGCTCCAGCTCCCTGACCAGTTCGACGTCGCCGGTCCACTTCTCGTACTCGTCGAGCAGCACCAGGAACAGCGGGGTGGCGTCCACCGACCCGTAGTACGGCGAGTGCGGCTGTTCCTCGAAGGCGGCGGTCTCGCCGTACCGCATCTCGTGCAGGATCCGGCCCGGGTCCTCGTCCCGGAAGTCGTCGAACCGGGTGCCCTGGAGGGAGGCCAGGATCCGCAGCGTGGTCTTCGACAGGTCCGGCGTGAACGGCAGCGTCTGCAGGCAGGTCAGGATGCTGTCCCGGCCGAACATGGTCATGAACCAGGGCAGGCCGGCGGCCGGCAGTGACGCCCCGCCGAGCGACAGCGGCGAGAAGCGCAGCGCGGCCAGGTCGATCAGGCTGCGCCGGTAGGTCGCGGCGACCCGCTCGTGCTGGCTGTTCACCTTGGGCGCCCTGGCCATCCACTCCTCCAGGTCGTGCTGGAGGGCGAGCCGCTCGTCGCCGTGCGCCCCCAGCCCCATCCGCAGGTCCCGGCCGCCCTGAGCGCCGGCGAAGGTGCCGACCTCGATCTGGGCTTCCCAGCTCTGGTTGGGTTCGAGGTGGATCGTGTAGGCGAAGCCGTTGCGGTCGTACCGGGCCGGCGGGGACGCGGAGATGGTCGTCTCCCGCCTGAAGTTGCCCCGCCGGTAGCCCAGGCGCAGCCGGTCGGTCTCGACCTCCGTGAAGATCTCGCCCTTCTTGTTCAGGATCTCGTCCTTGACCTGGAACAGGTCGGCGAAGTCGGACGCCGCGTCCATCCTGATCTCCAGGTCGACCGGCTTCTCGTCGTGGTTGAGGATGGTGAGCTGCTCCTGGAAGCTGCCCCCCACCGTCCGCTCCCGGATGATCGACAGCTTGGCGTCGATGTAGTGCGTCGCCATCCCCGGCACCAGGAAGAACCGCGCCTCGTAGTACTGGAGGTCGTCGTACGACAGCGGCGTGAGCCGCTCCCCGTTCACCGTCAGCACCCACGTGGACAGGAACCGGGTGTCCAGGGAGAAGAATCCGGTCGGCTCGGTCGGCGTGGCCTCGATGTCCCCGGTGTCCTCCGACACGACGAAGGTGCTGCCGTCCAGGATCCGGATCGTGTTGTTCTGCGCCATCACCGCACCTCCCGCTGGCCCTGGAAACGCCGGCGGGGGCCGCGGGCGTCCGGGTGGCCGGGGAAGAGCCGTTCCAACTGCACCAGCAGCCGGAGTTGCCCCGACACCGTCAGGTCCCCCCGCAGCAGCGCCGCGATCCCGTCCTCCCGCCCGGTGGCGAGGTCCTCGAAGAGCGCCGGGGTGGTCCCGACCACCGTGTCGGCGTCCTGGTCCTCCTGGCTCACCCGGACCCGGCCCCGGTCTATCCGCACCAGCCAGTGCGTCGTCTGCGCCCCCTCGTGCAGGTCCAGGCGCAGGGTCCCGGAGGACTTGTCCAGCAGGGGCTCGTACTCCCGCCGGTCGAGGTCCTCGAAGAACCTCGTCGTCGCGTCCACCATCGGGTCCTCTCCTCCCCCGTCGGTCATGTCCCGAACGGGGTCCCCGTCCCGTGCCGGGTCAACCTCGCCCGGATCGGGTGAGCCGGGGCCCGCCGGCGACGGCGGCGGCGAGGTCGTCCCCGCGCAGTAGCGTGCGCGCAGGGCGAGTCGGGTGCGGAGGTCGGCATGGGCGGGTCCACCGGCGGACGGCGCGCGGTGCGGGTGCGCCCGCCTTCCGCGCACACCGCGACGCCGGCCCCCGGGACGGGAGCCGGCGCGCCGCGGCGGACAGTCAGTTGTTCGGTTCGTCGGCGCTGATGTCGGCGAGCACCGACTGCGGTTCCCGCTCCACGGCGAGGTCACCCATCGAGACCAGGCCGACCAGCCGCCCGTCGTCGATGACCGGCAACCGGCGCACGGCGTAGGTCCGCATCAGGTCGGCGGCGGCCACCGCGTCGTCGTACTGGCTCACCGTGATCACGTCCTTGGAGGTGATCCGGTTGAGCGGGGTCGTGTTCGGGTCCATGTTCTCCGCCACGCCCCGGACCGTGATGTCCCGGTCCGTCACGATGCCGATGACATCGTCGCCGGCGGTCACCACCACGTCGCCGATGGCGCTGTCGCGCATCTCCTGCGCCGCGGCGGTCAGCGTGTCGTTGCCGTCCATCGTCACCAACCGGGTCGTCATGAACTCTCCGACCGTTGTCATGGTGCTCCCCTCTCGGTGTCGGCACGGGTCGTCTACCCGCCGTCCGAGCGGGGTAACGCGAACACGATCCGAGGCGGCACGCGGTGCCCCGGCCCGCCCGCAGCGCGGACGACCGACGACGAACGGGAGGTCCGCGACGTCGTCCCGGGCGGGCTCAGCCGTGCGGCGGGGCGCCGTAGAGGCGTTCGACGTGCAGCCGGAGCACGAGACGGCGCTCGGCGACCATCGCCCGCCGGTAGTCGGCCCAGTCCGGGTGCTCGCCCTGCACCGTCCGGTAGAGGTCGACCAGCTCCGCCACGGTCGCGTCGTAGATGACGGTGGACAGTTGCGGCCGACCGTCCCGCTTGAGAGTGGCCAGCACCCCGAGCCGGTGACCGGCGATCAGTTCCGTCAACGCCCGCCGGGTCTCGTCGTCCGCCACGGCATCCTCCCGCTCGACCGGTCCCGATGCCCCTATCGAACCACGGCGTACGCCCCAGCGGGCGCCCACACGACGGGCCCGCCGAGGTCGGCGGGCCCGTCGCACGCGCGTCGGTCAGCGGCGCTCGGCGGCGACCAGCTCGGCGATCTGCACCGCGTTGAGCGCGGCGCCCTTGCGCAGGTTGTCGTTGGAACAGAACAGGGCGAGCCCGTGCTCGACGGTCTCGTCGGCGCGGATCCGGCCGACGTAGGTCGGGTCCTGACCGGCGGCCTGCAGCGGCGTCGGCACGTCGCTCAGCGCCACGCCGGGGGCGCCGTCGAGCAGCTCGCGGGCCCGCTGCGGGGTGACCGGGCGGGCGAACCGGGCGTTGATCTGGAGCGAGTGGCCGGTGAAGACGGGCACCCGGACGCAGGTGCCGGAGACCTTCAGCCCGGGGATCTCCAGGATCTTGCGGCTCTCGTTGCGCAGCTTCTGCTCCTCGTCGGTCTCGAAGGAGCCGTCGTCGACGATCGAGCCGGCGAGCGGGAGCACGTTGAACGCGATCGGCCGCGCGAACGAGCGGGGGGCGGGGAACTCCACCGCCGCGCCGTCGAAGGCGAGCCCGGTGGCGTGCTCGGCGACCTTGCGGACCTGCTCGTCCAGCTCGGCCACGCCGGCCAGGCCGGCGCCGGAGACCGCCTGGTAGGTCGAGACGACCAGGCCGACCAGCTCCGCCTCGGCGTGCAGCGGGCGCAGCACCGGCATCGCCGCCATCGTGGTGCAGTTGGGGTTGGCGATGATCCCCTTGGGGCGTACGGCGGCGGCGTGCGGGTTGACCTCGGCGACGACCAGCGGCACCTCCGGGTCCGTCCGGAACGCCGAGGAGTTGTCGATGACGACGGCACCGGCCGCGGCGACCCGGGGCGCCAACTCCCTGGCGGTGCCCTTGCCGGCCGAGAAGAGCACGATGTCGAGCCCGGAGTAGTCGGCGGTGGCCGCGTCCTCCACCGTCACCTCGCCGCCCCGGAAGGGCAGGGTGCGCCCGGCCGACCGCGCCGAGGCGAACAACCGCACCTGCTCCGCCGGGAACTCCCGCTCCGCCAGCACCTGCCGCATCACGCCACCGACCTGGCCGGTGGCCCCCACAATGCCGATCCTCATGCCCGCGAGGCTACCCAGCCCGGGCCCACGGCCGGGAACGCTTTCCCACCGCGCGGACGGACGTCACGCCTGGCCGGGCGGCAGCCGCGGCGTGCCCGGGGCGGCCCCCGCCCGGAACGTCACCGCCCGATCGCACCCGCGGCGAGAAGATCCGGGGCCCCGACCGCGCCCCGCCGGAGCATTGCCGCCGGCCGGCCGGCCCGTGCCGCAGCACCCGCCCCGCCCCGACCGCGACCGACATCACATCGCGGGCCCGCCCCCCGGGCCGGGGGGCAACGGTCAGGGGGCGGCGTCGACGACCTCGCCCAGACCGGTGGCGACCAGCTCGTCGCGGATCACGGCGGCGTCGCCCTCCACCACCAGGGTGAGCGCCTCCGGGCGCAGGTGGGTGGCGGCCGCCGCGGAGACCTGCGTCACGTCGGCGGCGAGCAGCGACTCCCGCAGCCGGGCGTGGTAGTCGTCCGGCAGGTCGTGCACGACCAGGGTGGTCAGCGCGGAGGCGATCGCCCGGGGGCTCTGCAGCTCGACCGAGAGCTGCCCGGCCCGCCAGAAGCGCGCCACCGCCAGCTCCTCCTCGGTCACCCCGGTCTGCTGCGTACGGGTGATCTCGCCGACCGCCTCGACCAGCGCCGGCGCGGTGACGGCCGTCTGCACGCCCGAGCTGACCGCGAACCGGCCGAACCGCCGGGACGAGGCGAAGTCGCCCCGGATGCCGTACGTGTAGCCGTGCACCTCGCGGATCAGGTGGTTGAGCCGGGAGGTGAACGCTCCGCCGAGCACCGTGCCGGCGAGGGCCATCGGCACGTGGTCGGGGTGGGCGCGGTGCGGCGACGGGTGGCCCAGCCGCAGCGTGGACTGCACCGAGCCGGGGCGGTCCACCAGGATGATCCGGCGGCCGGGGCGGGTCGGCACCTCGATCGGGCCGCCCCGGTCGACCGGACCGCCGCCGGTGCCGGCGAACGCCGTCGCGCCCAGCGCGTCCAGGTCGAGCCGGTCCAGGTCGCCGGCGACGACCAGGGTGCCGGGGCGGATGAACCACTCGGAGTGGAAGACGGTGACGTCCTCGACGTCCAGGCCGGCGACCGAGTCCGGGTCGCCGTACATGGGGCGGCCCCAGCGGTTCTCGGCGCCGAACAGGTCCGCGCGCAGCGCCGCGTCGGCGCGGGGGCCGGGGTTGGCCCAGTCCATCCGCAGCGCGGTCGCCTCGTCGTCGCGGACGCGCCGGACGTCCTCCGGGTCCAGCTTCGGGGTGCGGACCGCCTCGGCGAGCAGCTCCACGGCGGCGCTCAGCCGCTCCACCGGCACCTGCACGCTGACCTGGAAGGAGTCCCAGTCCAGCCCGGTCACCAGCTCGGTGCCGAGCGCCTCGATCGCCAGGGCGTACGCGGTCGCGTCGCGCTGCGCGGTCCCCTCCTCCAGCGCCTTGGCGAGCACCCCGCCGAGCCCTTCCTTGCCGGTCGGCTCGCGCCCGGCGCCCGCGTCGAGCAGCAGCAGCGCCACGGCCAGGTTCTGCCCGGGCAGGTGCGCGGCGACGACCTGGCCGCCGGCCACCGTGCGGCGGACCACCTGCGGGAACCGGTAGGGGCGGGCGACGCCCGGCCCGGGTCGGTCGGTGATCAGCGTCATCAGGGCTTCTCCTCGGGCAGGTAGGTCAGGGTCACCCGGTCGGCGGCGGCGAGCACCTCGGCGGCGGCCTCGGCGATCTGCTCGGCGGTCACCGCGAGCCAGGCCGGCAGCCGCTCCGCGGCCTTCGCCGGGTCGCCGAACTGGGTGGTGTAGCGCCCGAGCGTGTCCGCCCGGCCCTCCACCGTGGACATCTGCCGCCACCACATGGTGCTGAGCAGGGACTTGGCCCGGTCCAGCTCGGCGGCGGTGACGGGCACGGTGGCCAACTCGTCGACCACCTCGGCCAGCCCGGCGGCCAGCCGCTCGCCACTCACCCCGGGGCGGGCCGTGGCGGTGGCGATCATCGGCGCGGGGGCGTGCGCCAGGTCCACCCCGTACGCCCCGACGAGGTCCGGCTGGGCGATCCGCTCCCCGTCGGCGAGGCGCTGGTAGAGCCGGCTGCCGCGACCGCTGCCCAGCACCGTGGCGAGCACGGTCACCACGTCGTAGCCGGGGCTGCCGAAGGGGTGGGTGCGGTGCGCGACGTAGACGCGGGGCGCCGGGACGTCGCCGGTGACCGTCTCCACGGCGGGCCGCCCGGTGGCCGGGACCGTCCGCCCGTCGGGCGCGGACGGGATGTCCTCGCGGGGCGGGATCGCGCCGAAGTACTTGTCCGCCAGCGCGAAGACCTCGGCGGCCGGGGCGTCGCCCGCCACGGTCAGCACGGCGTTGTTGGGCGCGTAGTACGTCTGGTGGAACGCCTGGAAGGTGGCCAGGTCGGCGGCGTTCAGGTCGGCCATCGACCCGATCGTGGCGTGGTGGTACGGGTGCCCGGGCGGGTAGAGCAGCGGCAGCAGCCGCAGCCACGCGTCGCCGTACGGGACGTTCTCGTAGCGCTGGCGCCGCTCGTTCTTCACCACGTCACGCTGGTTGTCCAGCGTCTCCTGGGTCAGCGCCGGGACCAGGCCGCCCATCCGGTCCGCCTCCAGCCAGAGCGCCAGTTCGAGGTGCTCGGCCGGGACGGTCTCGAAGTAGTTGGTGCGGTCCGGGTTGGTGGTGGCGTTGAGGGAGCCGCCCGAGCCCTGCACCAGCTTCATGTGCTCGGTCTTCGCCACGTTGACCGAGCCCTCGAACATCAGGTGCTCGAAGAGGTGGGCGAAGCCCGTCTGCCCCGTGGGCTCGTGGCGGGAGCCGACGTCGTACCAGAGGTTCACGGCGACCGCGGGGGCGGTGCGGTCCTCGCTCACCACCACGCGCAGGCCGTTGTCCAGTCGGGTCGTCTCGATGGGCCAGGGGTAACCGCTGTCGGGCATGGCACGACGCTATCCGATCGGGCGGGCCGGAAGGGGACACGCCGCTCGGGGCGAGGCATCGACCGTCGGCGGCCGGGTACCGGGGGAGGATGCCGCCTGCCGCCACCGTGACCGACCGCGCCGCTGTCGCGGTCGACCGCGCGACCGCCGCCCTGACCCGGCTCCGCCGGGGCCGCCTGCTGCACCCGGCGGGCCGGTCCTTCGCGGGCGAGGTGACCGTCTGGGGTACGCCGGGACCGCCGACCGGGGTACCGCTGCTGGACGACCCGGGTCGCTTCCGGGCGACCGTCCGCCTCTCCAAGGGGGTGCCCACGCCGGGCAGGTGGCCGGACGTGCTGGGGCTGGCCGTGCGGCTGCACCGGGACGCCGGGCAGCCGTTCGACCTGCTGGTCAGTTCCAGCGGGGCCGCACCGGTGCTGCGGCACCTGCCGCTGCCGCGGCGGCGCTTCGCCGGGACGTACAGCACGATCATGTCGTTCCGGGCGGGCCGGCGCCGGCTCCTCCTGGCCGCGCTGGCCGACCCGGAGTCGCCCGATCTGGGCCGCAGCCTGGCCGAGGTGGCCGCCGCGGCCCGGACGGAAGCGCCGCGCCTGGTGCTGGCGGTCGCGTCCGCGGTCGGGCCGTGGCGGCCGTTCGGGCAGGTCACCCTCGGCGGGCAGTTCGGCGCCGGGGAGGACGCCGCGCTGGCCTTCGACCCGGTCGGCAACCTGCCGCCGGGGCTGCGGGCGGCAGGCCCCGTCGCCTGGCTGCGGGAGCACACCTACCCGGCCTCCCAGCGGACGCGCGGCGCCGTGCCTCAGTCGGGGGGCTCGACGGGGGTCACCGTCTGATCGGAGGTACGCCGCTCCAGCACGGTGTCCGGCGCGGCGTTGCGGTCCTCCTCCCGGATGTCCGACTCCTCGAGGATGACCTCGGCCTGTGCCTGCGGGTCCTCGCTGCCGACGGCCGCCTCCTCGGGCAGCAGGTGCGCGCGGGACTCGACCCGTTCCTGGTCGTTCTGCTCCTCACTCATGCCCGCCCACATACCCCGCCGGGTGGACAGGCACGCCCACATGATCGCGCCCATCCGCGGTGACCTCCCCCCGTCGCGGGGTCAACGCCGGCCGGGCGCGACCGTGGCGCGGCGGGGGGTGGGCCGCGCTCAAAGCGGAACGGGCCGCACTCAGGAACGGAACGGGGCGGTGGCGCCGCTGGCGACGGTGGCGCGCAGGACGGTACGACGATCCATCGAACCTCCGGAAAGTAGCGGTCGGTGTCGATGAAGTTACCGCCGGAGGCATCGATGGAGGCGAACGTGAGGCGAGTGTTTCCCGACGACCGGGTGGACCTTCCCGGGCCGTCGGGTACGCTGGGCGGCGTGACGCGTTCGTATCGATGGTTTAGGCAGCCGGCTCGCACGCCGGTGACTTCACCATGATCTGACGTCACCGCCATCGAGCCGGCCGGGCAGGAGCTTTCGTTCCTGCCCTTTTGCGTACGAGCAGCCGGCTCGTACCCGGGCACCGGCCCCGGGGCACGGTCGGCGGAAGGATGCCCACCGTGACGACCCCGGAGACCGATCGGGTCAGCGATCAGCGGATCGACCGTGTCGTGCCGCTGACCACCCCGGCCCTGCTGCACCACGAGCTGCCCCTGGACGACACGCTCGCCTCGGCCGTGCTGGCCGGTCGGCGCGCCGTCGGCCGGGTGCTGGACCGCGCCGACGACCGCCTGCTGGTGGTGGTCGGCCCGTGCTCGGTGCACGACCCGGCCGCCGCGCTCGACTACGCCCACCGGCTGCGCGTCGCCGCCGAAAGGGTCTCCGACGACCTGCTGGTGGTGATGCGGGTCTACTTCGAGAAGCCGCGCTCGACGGTCGGCTGGAAGGGCCTGATCAACGACCCGGGGCTGGACGGCTCCGGTGACGTCAACACCGGCCTGCGTACGGCCCGGGCGCTCCTGCTCGACGTGCTGCGCCTCGGCCTGCCGGTGGGCTGCGAGTTCCTCGACCCGATCACCCCGCAGTACATCGCGGACACGGTGGCGTGGGGCGCGATCGGCGCGCGGACGGTGGAGAGCCAGGTGCACCGGCAGCTCGCCTCCGGCCTGTCGATGCCGATCGGCATGAAGAACCGCCCCGACGGCAGCATCGGCACGGCCGTGGACGCGATCCGCGCCGCCGGCGTGCCGCACGTCTTCCCCGGCATCGACGTCTCCGGCACCCCGGCGATCCTGCACACCCGGGGCAACGCCGACGGACACCTCGTGCTGCGCGGCGGGGGCGGCCGGCCCAACTACGACGCCGAGTCGGTCGCCGGCGCGCTGGAGCTGCTGCGGGCGGCCGGGCTGCCCGAGCGCCTGGTCGTCGACGCGAGCCACGCCAACAGCGGCAAGGACCACCGCAACCAGCCCAGGGTGGCGGCCGACGTGGCCGCTCAGCTCGCCGCCGGGCAGCGCGGCATCGTCGGGATCATGCTGGAGAGCTTCCTGCTTCCCGGCCGCCAGGACCTCGACCCGACCCGCGAGCTGACCTACGGCCAGTCGGTCACCGACGCGTGCATCGGCTGGGAGACCACGGAGGAGGTCCTGACCCACCTGGCCGCCGCCGTCCGCACCCGCCGCCGCACCCCCGCCCCCACGCCCGCCTGACCCACCCACCCGACGTCGATCATGGGGTCGGCGGCGGTCGAGGAGGTCCACCTCGCCGCCGAGCCCGTGGTCGACGCCGGGGGACGGAAAGGACAGCGCCGCCCCCGGGCCTTGTGGGCTCGGGGGCGGCGCTGGCGTCGGTGTGCAGGTCGCCTCTCGGCGAGTGGCGCGACGCGGCTCCAGCCGGACGGAACTCCGCGAGGGCAATATGGGTGAGGCCCGGGGACACTGGACACACCGACACCTCACTCAACCGGCCCCCCGCCGCCGGTGTTCCGGCCCCGACCATGACCGCCGTCACACCCTCCGCGTCCCGCCGGGGACTCGTCCGCGACCGAGGCGGCCACCGGTCGCCCGACGGGCCTGCTCGGCGGGTCCGCCGCGCCGGGAGCCGGCCGGCGTGGTGACGTTTGACCGATTCGGTCGCGGGTAGCTGAGCCGACGTGACCGACGACGCACCCGTGACCGAAGCGCCCGTGACCGAGGCGGCGGAGGAGCCGGACATCCGGCGCCTCGACAACCTGCTCGAGGACCTCTACCGCGGCCAGGAACGGATCAGCCAGGCGGACATCTACCGCCGCGCCGTCTCCGCGGAGCTTCCCGCGCAGCTCCTCACCCGGATCGCCGCGCTACCCGAGGGCGAGTACGCGGTCGACGAGGCGGCCGACCTGCTCGGCGGATCGGTCACCTGACGACCCCCGGCAGCCCGTACGGCCGGCTCGTGGCGTCACCGGCGGGCCGGCAGCCTCCCGGCACGGGCGGCCGACGAGGAGTGAGGAGAGCGAGATGTCCCACCACGAGGAGCAGCACAAGAAGCTGCCGGCGCTCGGTCAGCCCCCCGAGGGCACGGACACCCTGCCGGAACCCGACTTCGCCAGCGAGCACGACAGGACCGCCGTGGACCGGGAGGTCATCACCGGCGCGGACGAGGACGAGCGGGAGCCGGAGGCGTCCCGGGGCTGGGCCGGCGAGGACCACGGCACGACCCCGACGTGACCGGGGCACCATCAGACCCGACCGCTGGGGCGGGACGTCGCGAAGGGGGCCGGCACACCGCCGGCCCCCTTCGGGACGTCTCCGCCTCCTCGCGTGCTCAGTCGTCGTCGGGCCCGGGGCCCTCGGCGGCCCGCTGCGCCATCGCGTACGCCATCTGGAGGAAGTCCGAGGCGGCCACGGCGGTCAGCGCGGTCGCGACCAGCCGGGTCAGCCGGGGCGAGAGCACGAGCCCGCCGGTGAGCCCGGTGGCGACCCAGACGGCGAGACAGAACGGGCAGCTCAGCAGCTCCCCTATCGCGTGACGGGTGCCGCTGCCCTGGTCTCGGACCTGCTCCATCACCTCGCCGCTGCCGATCGGCCGGTCGTAGCGGGTGAACGGCGCCCGCAGGGGGCTGGTGACCGCGTCCTTGGCCAGCAGCCGGCTGAGCTTGTGCGTCGCGATGCCGAGCAGCACCACGTCGGCCGTGGCGGGACGGTCGGGCACGTGCTGGCCGGTCGCCCTGACCAGCCCCGCGAGCGCCCCGGTCACCGCGGCGTAGGCACCCATCGACACCAGATAGCCGCCGAGCGGCCGGTGCTCGTGCGGCGCGTACGCCCGGCGTAACCGCGCCACCTTCTCCTTTACGTCGGTCACCCCGGTCTCCCTCGGTTCCTCACGCCGGCCGGCCCGGCTCAGCCGGCCTGGAGGTTGTCGGCCACCTCGCGGGCGAGGCTGTCCAACGCCTCCTCGGCCATCCGGTCGGCGTCCGGCCCGCCGGTCAGGTCGAGCCGCGTCCGGGCGCCGCCCGCCAGGGCCGGGTCCACCCGGATCTCGGCGCGCCAGTCCCCGGCGGCGCTCCACCGGGCCCGCAGCTCCTCCACGCTGACCTCCTCCGCCGGGCTGCCGTCGCCACGCAGCGGGTCGGGCAGCCAGGCCGACGCCCGGTCGGGGTCGGTAGCGGTGTTGAACACCACCTCCGGGGGCGCGGACATCCCGCGCTCGGCGTGCGCCATCACGCTTCCCGCAGGCGGCTGGGGTCCACTTCCCGCCCGGGGTGCCGGGCGAGGTACTCGGTTTCGAGTTCGGCCGTGCGCCGCAGGTGGTTGGCGAGCGCGGAGTCGGCCGCGTGCCGCAAGGTGTCCAGCCGGGTGCGGTGCAGGCTGTGCATCTCGCGCATCAGGTCCTCGTCTCCCAGCTCGGCCGGGTCGACGCCGAGCAGCTCGCCGTCGACGTCCGCCTCGCCGGAGGCCGTGTCGTGGACGTGGTCGCCGTCCCACGCGGGCATCCGCTGCTCCGGGCTCCCGAACTCGTCCTGCCGTATCGATCCGGTCATCATCGCCCCCCTGGTCGTTTTGGGCTGGCGTCTAAACGGATGCCCACACCGGGTGGCACCAAACCATTCCCCGCACTACGACACCGCGTCGGAGACCGCAGGCCGCCCCGGTACTCTCGATGCCATGAAGCGGCTCTGGACCCCGGCGTGGATCGCACGCCACGTGGCCATGGTCGTGCTGGTCGTCGGGTTCCTGGGGCTGGGCTGGTGGCAGGTCAGCCGGGCCGCCGCCGGCAACGCGATCAGCTGGGGCTACGCGGTCGAGTGGCCGATCTTCGCCGGCTTCGTGGCGTTCCTGTGGTGGCGTGAGGTCCGGCACACGCTGCGCGGCCCGCAGGCCCCGGCCGACGAGCCGTCGGCCGCTGCCGGGTCGCGGCCGGCCGACGCCCCGGCGCGTCCGGTCGTACGCCGCCCCGTGCGGGTCGCCCGCGTGCCCGCGGCGGCCGTCGACGGCGAGGACGCGGACCTCACCGCCTACAACCGATACCTGAAATGGTTGACCGACAACCCGGGCGCCAAGCCCAGTGACTACCCCGGCTGAGGCCGGGCGCGGAAGGACGGACGAAGGTGGGCGCAGCCCTGACCCGGTACCGCGTGATCGCCTGGATCGTCGGCGTGGCGCTGATCCTGCTGGTCGTCATCGGCATGCCGATGAAGTACGGCTTCGACAACCCGATCCTGGTGGAGACCGTGGGTCAGGCGCACGGCTTCCTCTACATGCTCTACCTGGTGGCCGCCTTCGACCTCTCCCGCCGGGCCGGCTGGCCGCTGAAGCGGATGGTCCTGGTCATGCTGGCCGGCACGGTGCCGTTCGTGTCGTTCTACGCCGAGCGCCGGGTCAGCAACTGGGTGACCGCCGGCCGGCCCGAGCGCACCCCGGAGCCGGTGGCCGGCTGAGCCGAGCTACCGGCGGGGCCGCCACGGGTCCACGGAGGCGATCGGATCCTCCCAGCCGCCGTACCGGTTCATCTCCCGGGCCCGGCGCAGGGCCCGGGTGACCTGGCCGAACTGCCGCTCGTTGTCGCTGCTGAACAGCAGCACGTGCTCGCCGCGCCGCCGACCCCACAGCTCGTACGCCGGCGGTCGCCACCGGTCCCCCACCACGGCGACCAGCACCGGCAGCAGGAAGACGGCACCCAGGATGAGGTACGCCCCGGCGGTGAGCCGTTGCAGCCCGCCGGTGAAGCCGAGCAGGAGCCCGACGCCGCCGAGCATCGCGCCCGTGACCACCACGGCCCGGACGGCGACGCGGTCGTGCGGCCCGCGGCTGGTCTCCAGGTGGGTCAGTTCCGTCACCCGCCAACTGTTGCGTCCGACGGTGAACCGGTCGACCGTCACGATGATCCCGGGTCGGGCGTAGAGCAACGTGTTGCGGCCGCCGGTCGCCCCCGGTGACCGCGTCTGTCGTGTCGTGGCGCCTTGAGGATTCACTGCGCTACCTCCCGCGGCTGCGTGCCGGGGTCGGCTCCCGCCGACGGATCGCATCAATGCCGGTCGACGGGATTCCCGGCTCTGCGGTTCATTGTGTGGCGCACGTGCCAGCCGATACGGCGCTTTTCACCCCACCGCGACGGGCGGCCGGCGGCGGGGCCGCCGGGTAGCGGCCTCCATGTCCGTCTTGTCGGTCATAGCGCCCCAGGCCGCGCCGGCATAAGCCCAGAACGACGAAAGCCTCGTACCACCCGATCGACAACAATCAGCGCCATCGTCCGGCGACAGTGCACGATCGCCGGCACGTACGCCCACCGGCGCGACCGACACACCCCGCCACTTTGCCAACATTCGCCCCGGCTTCAACTGCGGGCGACTCCTGCCCCGGGTTACGTTGTCCGGGCCGGCCGGTCGACCGCCGTCCACCAGGACTGCACCGCCCGGTGTCGCCGGGGGCCTCAGCAGCCCGCGGCGGCATGCTGGGAGAGGAGCCTTCCGCTCTTGTCGTCCCTCAGGAACACGCTGCGCGCCCTGGTGGTCGCCGCGGTGACGGCCACGCTGGTCGCGCCCGCGGTGCCGGCCCGGGCCGAACCCTCCCCCGCCGAGCTGACCCGGCGGATCGAGAAGGCCTCCACCGAGCTGGAGCACGTCGTCGAGGCGTACAACAAGCTCCGCGAGGAGATGAAGGCGAACCAGGCCGCCGTGACCCGGGTGCAGGGCCGGATCGGGCCGCTGGAGCAGCAGGCCGAGCGGAGCCGGGCGGACGTCGGCGAGCTGGCGGTGACCGCGTACAAGACCGGCAGCCACCTGTCCACCACCGAGGCGCTGCTGCGTCCCGGGGGCTCCGACACCCTGCTGGACCGGCTGCACATGATCGACCGGCTCACCCGGCAGCGGCAGGAGACCATCGCCACCTTCGCCGACGACCAGCGCCGCCTGCTCGCCGAGAAGACCCGGCTGGACGTCACGCTCGGTCGGCAGGCCGCCCAGGCCCGCGAGTTGACCGCCGCGAGGAAGCGGATCGAGCGCGACCTGGCCGAGCTCTACGAGCTGCGCCGCCAGGCGTACGGCCGGGCCACCGAGAAGCCGGCCGCCCGGCCCGACAGCGCGGACGACGCTCCCGCGGTCTCCGGCCGGGCCGGCGTCGCCGTCCGGTACGCCTACGGCGCGCTCGGCAAGCCGTACGTCTGGGGGGCCGACGGGCCGAACGGCTACGACTGCTCGGGCCTGACCTCGGCGGCCTGGCGGGCGGCCGGAAAGTCGCTGCCGCACAACGCCCGCATGCAGTGGGGCGCGGTCGCCCACATCAGCAAGGGCGAGCTGCGCCCCGGTGACCTGGTCTTCTACCGCGGGCTCGGGCACGTCGCGCTCTACGTCGGCGGCGGCCAGGTGATCGACGCGCCGAGCGCGGGGCGCAACGTGCTCAAGCGGGGCATGAACCTGATGCCCATCCAGGGCTACGGCCGGGTGCGCTGACCGCACCCGCAGACGGCGAACGGCCGGCGTCCCCCTATCGGACGCCGGCCGTTCGCCGTCATTCCTACCAGCTCAGGCTGCCTGCAGCCCCTCCGCGCGGGCCAGCTCGCGGAGCCGGCCGAGCGCCTGGATCTCCAGCTGCCGGATCCGCTCCCGGGAGAGCGAGAACCGCGAGGCCACCTCGGTGAGGGAGTGCTCACGGCCGTCCTCCAGCCCGTAGCGGGCCCGCATGATGCCGGCCGACCGGTCGTCGAGGTGGTTGAGCAGGCCCTCGATCCGCTGCCGCTCCAGGCCGGTGAGGACGATCTCCTCCGGCGACGGGGCGTCGCTGTCGGCCACCAGGTCGCCGAGGTTGGTGTCGCCGTCGTCGCCGACCGGGGTGTCCAGCGACACCGTGTCCTGCGACCAGCGGACCAGCTCGTTGACCCGCTCGACGGTGACCCCGAGGGCCGCCGCGATCTGCTCCGGCTCCGGGTCGCTGCCCAGCTCGCGGGTGAGCTGCCGGGCCACGTTGCGCATCCGGTTGACGTCCTCGACCAGGTGCACCGGCAGGCGCACCGTGCGCTCCTGCTGGGCGATCGCCCGGCTGATGGCCTGACGGATCCACCAGGTCGCGTAGGTGGAGAACTTGTAGCCGCGCTCGTAGTCGAACTTCTCGACCGCCCGCACCAGGCCGGTGTTGCCCTCCTGGATCAGGTCCAGCATGGGCATGCCCGAGCGGACGTAGCGGCGGGCGATCGACACGACCAGCCGCAGGTTGGCCCGGATGAACAGGTCCTTGGCCCGCTCACCCTCGGCGACCAGCCGCTCCAGGTCTTCCCGGTCGACACCGGCGGGGACGCGGTCCTCGCCGAGCAGGTGCTCGGCGTAGAGGCCGGCCTCGATGGCCTTGGAGAGGTCGACCTCCTTGGCGGCGTCCAGCAGTGGCGTCCGGGAGATCTCGTGAAGGTAGACGCCGACCAGGTCGCGCTCCTCGGCAACCTCGTCGGTTCGCATGCCGATGTTCTTGTCCACGTTGCCCACGGTCCCCTCGCTCGCGCCGGTTGCCCGGTTCCTTGCCATCCCCACGTCCATCAGCCCTCCCCCGTAACTTCCGCTGTGCCCACCGGTGCTGACACCTACACAACAGATGAGACGCGTCGGGGATTCCATGTCGTGAGTCGAAAGTGTCACGAATGCCTGATAATCCGCTGAGAGCACGATCCACGTTTGCTGTCAGCACCCCGTGTGGCGGCGCTCCGATGGGCACCACGCAGGGTCGGCGGGTCGACGCGTCGCCGTTTCCCCGATACATGGCAACATCGCCCACCCCGGTGGCACAGCGACCCGGCTCACCGCAGCGCTGCGATCCTGGTCACTGCCAGATACGCGCCCGTGGACCGGTCGGTTCATCCACGCCCGTGGTAATACCCCACCCCCCGATGAACAATCCGCGCCCCGGATCTATGCCCGGCACGTGACGCAGCTCGCAGGGAGGGGCGAACGGAAGGCGGTGCGGCGCTGCCGCGGGGTGGGCCCGACGGCGAAAAGGCGCTGTGACGTGGGGGCGGGCGAGGTGCGGGGTGACTCGGGCAACGGGGCTTGATACGGGCGGCCCGGTGAGGTCAGGGGTGACGTGGGGACGGGATGGAGGCGTGGGTGGGCCGAAGGGTGACGGCAGTCAGGAGGCCAGCAGGGCCAGGGCGCCGCGGACCTGGTCGGCGGAGCGGGCGAGGGCGGCCCGCGCGGCCGACACCTCGACCCCGGAGACGAGCGAGACCAGCGCGGTCTTCATGTCGCCGTCGGCCTCGCCGAGGGCCCGCCGGCAGATCTCCTCGGAGCAGCCGGTGGCCTCCATCAGGATCGAGATCATCCGGCCGCGGAGCTTGGCGTTGGTGGCCACCATGTCGATCATCAGGTTCGAGTAGACCCGACCGAGCCGCACCATGACCGCCGTGGAGAAGGTGTTGAGCACCAGCTTCTGCGCGGTGCCCGCCTTCATCCGGGTCGACCCGGTGACGACCTCGGGTCCGGTGTCCACGCCGATGAAGACGTCCACCGACCGGGCGGCCTCCGCCTCCGGGTTGGCACAGAGCAGCACGGTCGAGGCGCCCTTGGCCCGGGACGCGGCGAGCGCCCCCAGGACGTACGGCGTGCGCCCGCTCGCGGCGAGTCCGACCACGAGGTCGCCGGCGCGTACGCAGTCGGCGGCCTCGGCCGCCCCGCCCCGGTCGTCGTCCTCGGCGTCCTCGACCGCCCGCCACATGGCCTCCGGCCCGCCCGCGATGTGCGCGCAGAACCAGTGCCGGGGCGAGTTGAAGGTGGGGGCGAGCTCGGCGGCGTCGATCACGCCGAGCCGGCCGGAGGTGCCGGCGCCGAAGTAGTGCACCCGGTGCCCGCCGCGCAGCGCGGCCACCGCCAGGTCCACCGTCGCGGCGATCTCGTCCAGGACGTCCGCGACCGCGCCGGGCACCCGCCGGTCCGCCTCGTTGATCACCGAGAGCACGTCCCGCGTCGACATCAGGTCGAGGTCGACGCTGTGCGGATTGCGCCGCTCCGTCGGCGCGCCGACCCGGATCACCGGCCGGGCCGCCATCGGGGTGGTCACGTCCTGCGGTTCCACCGCGCCGGCCGTCATGCCCGCCTCCGTCCCGAGCCGACCCGGTGCGACTGGACCGCCTCGGCGGTCGCCTCGAGGGCCTTGCGGGCCCGCGACCGGTTGCGCGCCGCCACCCCGACGAAGAGGCAGTCGACGACGGTGAGCTGGGCGAGCCGGCTCGCCATCGCGCCGGAGCGGTAGGTGGTCTCGCGGGCCGCCGTGGTGAGCACGAAGTCGGCGACCTCGGTGATCGGCGAGCGGGGGAAGTTGGTCAGCGCCACCGTGGCGGCGCCCCGGGCCCGGGCCTGCTCCAGCACCTCGACCACGTCGGAGGTGGTGCCGGTGTGCGAGATGCCGACCGCGACGTCGCCCCGGCCGAGCAGCGCGGCCGACGTCAGCGCGGTGTGCACGTCCGGGAAGTAGAAGGCGGTGCGGCCGATCCGGTGCAGCTTCTGCTGGAAGTCCGAGGCGACGAAGCCGCTCGCGCCGGCGCCGTAGACGTCGATCCGGCCCGCGCCCGCGATGGCCTCGACGACCTGCTCGCAGATCGCCGGGTCGAGCTGCTCGGCCGTCTCCTCGACGGCGCGCGCGTCGTTGAACGCGATGGTGGCGATGATCTGGGCAAGGTCGGCGCCGGGCGGGATGTCACCGCCGACGACCCGGGCGTCCGGCGGCTCGACCCGGCGGGCGGCCTCGGCGGCGAGCCGGATCCGCAGCTGCGGGTAGCCGTCCATGCCGACCGACCGGCAGAACCGGATGACGGTCGCCTCGGATGTCTCGGCGGCGGTGGCGAGGTCGGTGATGGTCCGACGCGCGGCGTCGGCCGGGTCGGCGACGACCAGCCGGGCGACCCGCTGCTCGGCCGGCGACAACGACGGGAGCAGGCCGCTGATGTGGACGATCAGTCCACCCGGCTCGTGACTCGCAGAAATCTTCGGACTCTTCGCCACGGATGAAACTTACTTTCATGAGGCGTGAGCGTCAACCATGACTCCACGTGTTGGGGGAAACACCGCCCGCCGGGACCGCCGGATCTGCTCAGGGTGCCACTCCCCCGACGCCGCCGCCTCCCCCGGGAGGGCGGCCCGGCCCCTGCCGGTCGGCCGCCGTCGGCCACCGTCCTCGGAAAGACCATGCCACCTTTCCGCCTTCCGCGACGTCCCGCCACCCCGGCGACGCCCCGGGCCGGGCCGCCCCACGCCTCCTCCCTGACGACGTCCCGGCGGGCGACGCCGGAGCCGGGCCGGCACTAGCGTGTGGCGCATGGCGGATCGCAGTGTGCTGGTCACCGGGGGAACGGGCGGACTGGGCGGGGCGGTCACGGCCGCCTTCCTCGACGCGGGGTGGCGGGTGGTCGTACCCGGGCGGGAGCGGCCGGCGGCGACGGAGCCGGCGGCGGGCGGACCGGTCCGACTGGTCGCGGACCTCACCGACCCGGCCGGCGCGGAGCGGGCGGTCGCGGCGGCCGCCGACGATCCCGCGGCGCCGCTGCGGGCGGTGGTCAACCTCGTCGGCGGTTACGCCGGCGGCGGGCTGGTGCACGAGACCCCGGTCGACGAGTTCGACCGGATGCTGACGGTGAACCTGCGACCGACCTGGCTGGTGACCCGGGCGGCGCTGCCGCGCCTGGTCGCGGCCGGCGGTGGCGCGGTGGTCTGCGTGTCCTCCCGTGCGGCCGTCGCCCCCTTCCCCGGCGCCGCCGGCTACGTGACCGCCAAGGCGGCCGTGCTCGCCTTCGCGAACGCGGTGGCCGTGGAGTACCGGGCGGCCGGGGTGCGCTGCAACACGGTGCTGCCGAGCGTCATCGACACCCCGGCGAACCGCGCGGCCCAGCCCACCGCCGACCACTCGCGCTGGGTCACGCCGGCCGAGATCGCGCCGGTGGTCCGCTTCCTCGCCTCCGACGAGTCGGCGCCGACCAGCGGTGCGAGCATCCCGGTCTACGGCCGCGCCTGACCGGCCCGGTCGCCCGCGGCCAGCCGGCCGCGCCCGGCGGGTCAGGCGGTCAGGCGGCCCGCCGCGACCGGCTCGACGGCCGGCGCGGCCACGACGGCGGGGGCGGCCACCACGCGGGGCGGGCCATCCCCGTGGGCGGCGTCGAGCCAGCCGGCGAGGTGGCCCCTGATCTGCCGGGCCACCTCCTCCGGCGGGCGCCCGGCGTCGACCACCACAAAGGTCGGGTGCTCCGGCAGCGCCCGGTACGCGGCGTCCGCGGCGGTCAGGTACCGCATGCTCTCGTGGTCGGTGCCGCGCTGCTCGATCCGCCGGTACGCCTCGGCCGGATCGACGGTCAGCAGAAAGGTCACCTGCGGCCGCGGAAAGACCCGGTAGCCCACCCGGGCGAGCCGCTCCCAGCGCTGGCCCCCGTGGGCGCGGATGCTCGCGTACTGGCAGGCGGAGTAGCGGTCCATGACCGCGATCCGGCCCGTGGCCAGGCAGCCGAGCAGGGCGGCGGCGATGGCGAGCCAGCGCAGCACGGACTCCACGGCGAGCATGCCGTTGCGCCCGACGAGACGCTGGGCGTCCGGCCGGCCGAGGCGGTGCGCGACGCGGCCGAGCCAGCGGCGCCCGCCCGCGTTGCGGTGATAGGTGGCGGGGTGCCCCGCCGCGGTGAGCGCGTCGGCGAGCCGGTGCGCCTGGGTGGTCTTGCCCGAGCCGTCGATGCCGATCAGGGCGACGGCGCGCAATCGGGCCCTGCCGCGCCGTGCCTCCGATGATCTGGACACCCTGCACAGGCTATCCGACTCGCGCTCGCGTTGCCGGAGATTTGTACCGTCTGCTCCCGGTTGACCCCACCCGCGCCTCCTGCCAGGTGTGGCCCCCCGGGATGCCGGGTACCGGAGTTGGATCAGCCGCCTACCACCATCGACGGGAGACGCCAATGGCCGAGCGCGGGGACGAGAGCCTGGTGCACACGCTGAAGAAGGTCGCCGCCGTGCTCAAGCAGGAAGACATTCCCTTCGCGCTCGGCGGCAGCTTCGCCGTGTACGCCCACGGCGGCCACTCCAGCGAGCACGACGTCGACTTCCTCATCCGGGAGGTCGACGTGGAACGCGCCTTGGAGGCCCTGGTCGCGGCGGGTTTCACGGCCGAGCGCCCGCCCGAGGACTGGCTGGTCAAGGTCTTCGACGACGGGCGGATGGTCGACCTCATCCACCGGCCCATCGAGACGCCGGTGACCGAGGAGACGTTCGCCGACACGATGGTCCGGCCGGTCGACGCGATCCACATGCCGGTGCTCTCGGCCACCCAGTTGATGGTGCACAAGCTGCTCAGCTTCTCGCAGCACTACTGCGACTTCGCCCGGGGCCTGCCACTCGCCCGTTCGTTGCGGGAGCAGATCGACTGGGAACGGGTACGCAAGGAGACGCAGCACTCGCCGTACGCGGAGGCGTTCCTGGTGCTGCTGGACCGGCTGGACGTGGTGCCGTACTCCGGCACCCCGCAGCGAGAGGGGACACCACCGTGACCGAGCACCGCGACGTCGCCACCGGCCCGCCCGACGAGTACGTCGAGGCGGAGGTGCACCGACTGCTCACCGAGGACCCGGACGTGGCCGAGCAGGGGATCACCGTGGTCCGCCGGGAACGCGGCCTCGTGCTGTACGGCGAGGTGGAGAGCCCGCACCGGCGGGAGGAGATCCTGCGCCGGGTGGCCGAGCGCTTCCCGGACGTGCCGATCACCAGCGACATCGGGGTGATCCGCACGCAGGCGCCCACGGAGATCGAGCAACTGCCCTGAGGAGGTGCCATGGTGATCCGGATCGCCGCCGTGGGCGACGTGCATCTGGACGAGGACGTGGTCGGCCGGTTCCGGCCGGCGCTGGAGGAGCTGCCCGAGCACGCCGACGTACTGCTGCTCGCCGGTGACCTGACCCGGCACGGGACGGAGTCGGAGGCCCGGTGCGTGGCCACCGAGTTCGGCGGGCTGGGCGTGCCGGTGGTGACCGTCCTCGGCAACCACGACCACCAGTGCGACCAGGTGCCGCAGGTGGTCAAGGTGCTGGAGAGCGCCGGGATCAGGGTCCTGGAGGGCGACGGCATCGTGCTGGAGTGCGCCGGCGGCCGGCTGGGCGTCGCCGGGGTGAAGGGATTCGGCGGCGGGTTCGCCGGGCGCTGCGCCAGCGACTTCGGCGAGCCGGAGATGAAGGCGTTCGTCCGGACCACCACCGACAGCGCGGACGCGCTGGCCGCGGCACTGCGGGGGCTGGACTGCGACGTGCTGGTGGCGCTCACCCACTACTCGCCGGTGCCGGACACGCTCGCCGGCGAGCCGCTGGAGATCTACCCGTTCCTGGGGTCGTACCAGCTCGGTCAGGCGATCGACTCGGCGCCGACCGCGCTGGCGTTGCACGGGCACGCGCACGCCGGGAGCGAGCGGGGCACCACGCCCGGCGGGGTACGCGTCCGCAACGTCGCCCACCCCGTGATCAAGCAGGCCTACAGCGTCTTCCACCTGGGCGACCACCTCGATCAACCGCAGGTTTCCCGCGTCGGCGGCTCGGGTATCCAGCAACCATGGAGCTGATTCTCTGGATTCTCGCAGTCGTACTCGTGGTCGCCGGCATCCTCGCGCTGTTCCGCCGGCAGATCCTGTGGGGCATCGTCCTCATCGTGGTGGGCCTGCTGGTCGGGCCGGGTGGTGTGAGCATCTTCAGTTGACGTGGCGGCCGTCCGCCGCCGACCGGGACCCGCCGGGGTCGTCGTGACCGGAACTCCGTCCTCCCGACGGGAGCGTCCGGACCCGACGACCCCGGCGCCGTGTTGTCCGCGGGTGGCCGCTCCCGGCGCGTGCCGGATGACGGGGCCCCGGGCGGTCCCGGGGCCCCGTCCCGCGCTCAGCAGCGGGGCACGTTGGGGATGTAGCCGTCGTGGCCGGTGTAGACGTACGCGTCGGCGATGTAACGTCCGCTACCGATCCGGTCCCAGATCGAACTGGTGCCGTAGGTGCCGGTGACGGTGGTGCCGCTGGTCTGGCAGTAGATGGTCACCCGGGTGCCGTCGGCGACGGTGCCCACCGCCTCGTAGCCGGTGCCGGGGCCGGAGCGGACGGTCAGCGGGGTCCCGCTGGTGTTGACCGTGCCGGAGCCGGTGGTGCTGCCGCAGCCGTTGTCGCTGGTGTAGGTCTTCGTCCCCCAGTAGAGGGCGAGCGCGCCGTTGAAGCGGACCTGGATGTCGTTGCCGTCGAGCCGCTGCTCGTAGTGCAGGTGCGGGCCGGTGGAGCCGCCGGTGCTGCCGACCCAGCCGATCACCTTGCCGTAGCCGACGGTCTGTCCGACGGAGACGTTGAAGCCGTTGAGGTGGGCGTAGTAGGTGGTGTAGCCGCTGCCGTGGTTGATCCGGACGTACTTGCCGTAGCTGGTCCCGCCGAGGTCCGTGACCCGGTCGACGGTGCCCGGCGCGCTGGCCACCACCGGGTCGCCGAGGTCGTCGGTGCGGTTGAAGTCGATCGCGTACGCCGGGCTGTGTCCGGTCCGCGTCTGGCCGGACCAGGACTGCCCGCAGGGGAACGGCACCTTGAACGTCGGCGCGGCCATCGCCGGGGCCGCCGGGAGCAGCGCGCCCACGGCCAGCAGGCCGGTCGCGAGCAGGCTGAGCCATCGCTTACGCATCCAGAACCTCCAATGTTGAAATTCTTCTATACCTACCTCCAGCCTGACAGAAATCGCCACTCCTGAAAAGATGCCGACGCGTGTCGTGGGAGCGCGCCCACACGGCAACGACCGGGTTTCCGGATTGTTACTCGCTCGTGTCCGGTCTGGGGTGGACCGGGTCGGATGCAAGCGCTTACATGTGTTGATGCCCAATCGGACCGGCGCGCGTTCGATTCCCCCACGCGCCGGCAAGGAAGGAGAACGGCATGGCGTTTGCCAGATCACGCCCGGCTCTCGCGATCGCCGGCGTACTGGGGCTGGCGCTGAGCGTCACCGCCTGCGGCACCGGCAGCGACAAGAAGAGTGACGCCGCGGGTTCCGCGGAGTGCGCCGCATACGAGAAGTACGGCGACAACAAGGGCAAGAAGGTCACGATCTACTCGTCGATCCGGGACATCGAGGCCGACCGCCTGGCGGAGTCCTGGAAGCAGTTCGAGGACTGCACCGGCATCGAGATCGACCACGAGGGCAGCGCCGAGTTCGAGGCGCAGCTCGGCGTCCGGGTCGACGGCGGCAACGCGCCCGACCTCGCGTTCATCCCGCAGCCGGGTCTGCTCAAGCGCTTCGTCGACTCCGGCAAGCTCAAGCCGGTCGGCGCCGACACCAAGAAGATGGCGGAGGAGAACTACCCGGCCGACTGGCTGAAGTACAGCACCGTCAACGGCCAGTTCTACGGCGCCCCGCTCGGCTCGAACGTGAAGTCGTTCGTGTGGTACTCGCCGAAGACCTTCAAGGAGAAGGGCTGGACCGTCCCGAGCACCTGGGACGAGCTGATCGCCCTGAGCGACAAGATCGCGGCGACCGGCACCAAGCCGTGGTGCGCCGGCATCGAGTCCGGTGACGCCACCGGCTGGCCGGCCACGGACTGGATCGAGGACGTGATGCTGCGGACGCAGACCCCCGAGGTCTACGACCAGTGGACCACCCACGGCATCCCGTTCAACGACCCGAAGGTCGCCGAGGCCGTCGACAAGGCCGGCACCATCCTCAAGAACGAGAAGTACATGAACGGCGGGTACGGCGGCGTGAAGAGCATCGCCACCACCGCCTTCGGCGAGGCCGGCCTCCCGATCACCACCGGCAAGTGCGCGCTGCACCGGCAGGCGTCCTTCTACGCGAACCAGTGGCCGAAGGGCACCAAGGTGGCCGAGGACGGCGACGTCTTCGCCTTCTACTTCCCGGCGATCGACCCCGCCAAGGGCAAGCCGGTGCTGGGCGGCGGCGAGTTCGTCTCGGCCTTCACCGACCGCCCCGAGGTCCAGGCGGTGCAGACCTACCTCGCCTCCGGCGAGTACGCCAACAGCCGCGCCAAGATCGGTGACTGGGTGTCGGCGAACAACAAGCTCGACCTGGCCAACGTCGCCAACCCGATCGACAAGCTCTCCGTCCAGATCCTCCAGGACAAGAGCTCGGTCTTCCGCTTCGACGGCTCCGACCTGATGCCGGCCACGGTCGGCGCGGGGACGTTCTGGAAGGGCATGGTCGACTGGATCAACGGCAAGGACACCGCGACGGTGCTGAACGGCATCGAGAGCAGCTGGAAGTGATCTGAACGGTGGGCCGGTCCGCAGGCGCGGGCCGGCCCACCGCTCCGTGACCGAACCCTTATAAGGAGGGTCGATGGAGTTCGACTTCATCGAGGAGAAGGACAAGTTCATCATGCTGGGGTGGGGGCTGTTCGCCTTCGTCCTGGTGGTGGGTGGCCTGCTCCTGCTCCTCGACGTGGTGCCGGCCTGGTTCGCCCGCCGCCGGGAGGCGCAGCTCGTCGCCGTCTCCGCGAGCGGCGCCCCGCTCCCCCGCCGCCGCAAGCCGCGGGAGGGCGTGTTCGCGCTCTTCTTCCTGCTGCCGACGCTGCTGCTGCTGACCGTCGGGCTGGTGGTCCCGGCCATCCGCACCACGATGCTCTCCTTCATGGACGCGGGCAGCAACGACTGGGTGGGGCTACGCAACTACGGCTGGATGTTCTCGGAGGACTCGATCGTCCGGGTGCTGCTGAACACCCTGATCTGGGTGCTCCTGGTCCCGCTGGTCGCCACCGCGTTCGGCCTGATCTACGCGGTCATGGTGGACAAGGCCCGGTTCGAGGCGGTCGCCAAGTCACTGATCTTCCTGCCGATGGCGATCTCCTTCGTCGGCGCCAGCATCATCTGGAAGTTCGTGTACGCCTACCGCGGCGACGGGCAGGAGCAGATCGGTCTGCTCAACCAGATCGTGGTGAGCCTCGGCGGCGAACCGAAGCAGTGGCTGCTGGAGTCACCGCTGAACACGCTGCTGCTGATCGTGATCATGGTGTGGATCCAGGCCGGGTTCGCCATGGTGGTGCTCTCCGCCGCCATCAAGGCCATCCCCGCCGACATCGTGGAGGCGGCCCGCCTCGACGGGGTCACCCCGTGGCAGATGTTCTGGCAGATCACCATGCCGAGCATCCGGCCGGCGCTGATCGTGGTCGTGGTGACACTGTCGATCGCCACCCTCAAGGTCTTCGACATCGTCCGGACGGCCACCAACGGCAACTACGACACCAGCGTCATCGCCAACGAGATGTACAACCAGGCGTTCCGGTACGGCCAGAACGGGCAGGGCTCGGCGCTGGCGGTCTTCCTGTTCGTCCTGGTGGTGCCGATCGTGATCTACCAGATCCGCAACCTCCGACAGCAGCGGAAGGGCTGAGATGACCACCGCAACGCCCACCGTCGCCGCCGGCACCCAGAAGACCGACGGCCGCACGTCCACCGCCGCCGCGCGGGTGCGCAAGCGGCTGAACAGCCGCACCGCCACCCTCGTGTCGATCGTCATCGCGGTGCTCTGGACCATCCCGACCTTCGGCCTGTTCATCTCGTCGTTCCGGCCGGAGGACCAGATCAAGACCAGCGGGTGGTGGACCTTCTTCACCGACCCGCAGTTCACCTTCGAGAACTACCAGGAGGTGCTGTTCGGGCGCTCCTCGTCGTCCGGGCAGCTCGCCAGCTACTTCATCAACTCGCTGGCGATCACCATCCCGTCGGTGCTCTTCCCGCTCGCCTTCGCGGCCCTGGCCGCGTACGCGCTGGCCTGGATCAACTTCCGGGGGCGGGACTGGGTGTACATCGCGATCTTCGCGCTGCAGATCGTGCCGTTGCAGATGGCGCTGGTGCCGCTGCTGAAGTTCTTCTCCACCGGGGTCACCGTCGCCGGGGTCACCGTGCTGCCCGCCTGGGACCTGGTCGACGAACAGAAGTTCGCTCAGGTGTGGTTCGCGCACACCTGCTTCGCGCTGCCGTTCGCGGTCTTCCTGCTGCACAACTTCATCTCGCAGCTCCCGGGAGACCTGATGGAGGCCGCCCGGGTCGACGGGGCCACCCACCCGAAGATCTTCCGCACCATCGTCCTGCCGCTGATCACCCCGGCGCTGGCCGCGTTCGGCATCTTCCAGTTCCTCTGGGTCTGGAACGACCTGCTGGTGGCGCTGATCTTCGCCGGTGGCGGCGACGAGACCGCTCCGCTCACCGTCCGGCTGGCCGAGATGGCCGGCACCCGGGGCAACGAGTGGCAGCGGCTCACCGCCGGCGCGTTCGTCTCGATCGTCGTACCGCTGATCGTCTTCCTGTCTCTTCAGCGCTACTTCGTGCGGGGCCTGCTCGCCGGCAGCGTCAAGGGCTGACGCCTCTCCGCCGCCGCCGGGACACCGGCGGCGGCGGAGCCGGCGCGAAGCGGGGGTACCGTGACGAAGATCGATGATGTCGCACGTCTGGCCGGGGTCTCCACGGCCACCGTCTCCAGGGCGCTGCGCGGGCTCCCGGCGGTCTCGGCCGCGACCCGGCGGCGCGTGCTCGCAGCGGCCGAGCAGCTGGAGTACGCCGTCTCGCCGAGCGCCTCGCGGCTGGCCGGCGGGCGCACCGGCACGATCGCGGTCGTGGTCCCGCGGATCACCCGGTGGTTCTTCGCCACCGTCGTGGAGGCCGTCGAGGAGTTCCTCCACCAGTCGGGCTACGACCTGCTGCTGCACAACCTCGGCGGGCGGGAGCAGACCCGCCAGCGGGTGCTGAGCGCCGCCAACCTGCACAAGCGGGTGGACGCGATCATGCTGGTCGCCACGCCGCTGCGACCCGCCGACCTGACCGCCCTGACGAAGCTGGCGCTGCCCGGGGTGACCGTCAGCTCCGGCTCGGTCGTGCCGGGCTGGCCCTGCGTACGCATCGACGACGTGGACGCCGCGCGGACCGCCACCCGGTACCTGCTCGACCTGGGCCACCGCCGGATCGCGCACATCTCCGGCGACCCGAAGGACGAGCTGGCCTTCACCACCCACCTCGACCGGCGGCGGGGCTACCGGGAGGCGCTGCGCGACGCCGGCCTCGCCCCGGACCCGGGCCTGGACGTGGAGTCGCAGTTCACCATCGACGGCGGCACGCGCGCCACCGAGGAGCTGCTCCGCCGCGGCGACCCGCCGACGGCGATCTTCGCGGCCTGCGACGAGATGGCGATGGGGGCGATGACGGCGCTGCGGGACGCCGGCCTGCGGGTGCCGCAGGACGTCAGCGTCATCGGCGTCGACGACCACGACCTGGCCCGCGTCGTCGGGCTGAGCACGATCGCCCAGCCCGCGACGGAGCAGGGCCGGCTGGCCGCCCGGATGTTGCTCGACCCGCTCGTCGGCCGGCGGCGGGAGCCGCCCGGCCCCGACGCGGGCGCGGACCCCGCCCCGGGCCGCCGGGCAGCCGGCGACCCGCCGGAGCGGCCCGTGATCCTGCCCACTCGACTGATCGTGCGGGAATCGACCGCGCCGCCCCGGGCACACTGACGGGGACCGCCGATCCCCCGGCACCACGCACCCGACCGTACGGCTCGACACACGGGAGAAGGCCCTGAACAGCAACCCGACACACCAGGACACGCCTGCCGGCGCCGCCACCGGTTGGTGGACGCGGGCCGTCATCTACCAGGTCTATCCGCGCTCCTTCGCCGACTCCGACGGCGACGGGATCGGTGACCTGCCCGGCATCACCGCCCGCCTCGACCACCTCGTCGAGCTGGGCGTCGACGCGGTCTGGCTGTCGCCGTTCTATCCGTCGCCGCAGGCCGACGCCGGCTACGACGTGGCCGACTACCGCGACGTCGACCCGCTCTTCGGCGGCCTCGCCGACGCGGACCGGCTGATCGCCGAGGCGCACTCGCGCGGGCTGCGGGTGATCGTCGACCTGGTGCCCAACCACACGTCGTCGGCGCACCGCTGGTTCACCGCGGCGCTCGCCGCCGCCCCGGGCAGCCCCGAGCGCGACCGCTACGTGTTCCGGGACGGCCTGGGACCGGACGGCGACCGGCCGCCGAACGACTGGCAGAGCGTCTTCGGCGGGCCGGCCTGGACCCGGGTCACCGACCCCGACGGCCGACCCGGCCAGTGGTACCTGCACCTGTTCGACACCGGGCAGCCCGACCTCAACTGGGACAACCCCGAGGTGCGGGCGGAGTTCCTGGACGTGCTGCGGTTCTGGCTGGACCGGGGCGTGGACGGCTTCCGGGTCGACGTGGCGCACGGCCTGATCAAGCAGGCCGACCTGGCCGACTGGCAGGAGCCGCAGGAGATCCTCTCCGGGCGGGAGGTCGACAAGCCGCGCCCGCCGATGTGGGACCAGGACGGCGTGCACGACATCTACCGGGAGTGGCGCCGGCTGCTGGACGGCTACCCGGGCGAGCGGATCCTGGTCGCCGAGGCGTGGGTCGAGCCGGCCGAACGGCTGGCCCGGTACGTGCGCCCCGACGAGATGCACCAGGCGTTCAACTTCGAGTACCTGCTCGCCTCGTGGACCGCACCCGCCCAGTACGCGGTGATCACCCGCTCGCTGGAGGCCACCGACGCGGTCGGCGCCCCGACCACCTGGGTGCTGTCCAACCACGACGTGGTCCGGCACGCCTCCCGGCTCGGGTTGCCCGTCGGCGGCAAGCGGCCCAACGGCATCGGCATCGGCGACCCGCAGCCGGACGCCGCGCTCGGCCTGCGCCGGGCCCGGGCGGCCACCCTGCTGATGCTCGCCCTGCCCGGCTCGGCCTACCTCTACCAGGGCGAGGAACTGGGCCTGCCGGAGCACACCACGATGCCCGACGAGGCGCGGCAGGACCCGACCTGGGTACGCAGCGCGTACACCGAGCGGGGCCGGGACGGCTGCCGGGTGCCGATCCCGTGGGAGGCCGACGCCCCGTCGTACGGCTTCGGCCCGACCGACGCGAGCTGGCTGCCGCAGCCGCCGGTCTGGGCGGAGCACTCGCTGGACCGGCAGCGGGGCGTGCCCGGCTCGACGTACGAGCTGTACCGGACGGCGCTGCGGCTGCGCCGCGAGCACGACCTCGGCGCGGGCCCGCTGGAGTGGCTCGCCAGCGGCGACGAGGTGCTCTCCTTCCGCAACGGCGGGCTGACCGTGCTGACCAACTTCGGCGACGCCGCCGTGCCGCTGCCGGCCGGCACCGAACTGGTGCACGCCAGCGCCCCGCTCGACACCGACGGTGCCGTGCCCACCGACGTGACGGTCTGGGTCCGGCCGGCCTGACGGGTGAGGAAGGGCCCCTGCCAGGGGCCCTTCCTCACAGCCGCTCGGCGCGGGTGTGCAGGAGGTCGTGGACGTCGGCGATGTCCGCCGGCGAGGTCCGCGACGCCAGCCAGTACATGATCCCGGTCGGGATGAAGAAGAGCTGGAAGGCGGCCAGCCCGACGGCGTAGTTCAGCGGCGGCGGGAAGGCCGCCCGCAGCCCGTGGAAGGCGACCCCGACCAGCCCGTTGCCGGCCGCCCGACCGACGCCGTTCACCAGGTTGCCGAGGCTGTAGACGGTGCCCCGGTGCTCGGGCGGGTTGACGTCGGCGATCAGGGCGAACCAGTTCGGCGAGTTCGCGGAGGTCAGCGCCAACGCCACCACGGCCGTGAGCAGGCTCAACCCGACCGTCGGCTCGGTGACCACGCTGGCCAGCACCGCCCGGACCACCGTCCCCGCACCGGCGCCGTCGGGCACGTCGATGCGGATCGGCACGAAGAAGAGCACCAGGTAGAACGGCAGCGCCGCGAGGATGCCGACCGCCGCGACCAGCGCCCGCCCCCTCGGCGTACGACGTTGCAGGGCGTCGCCGACCAGCCCGCCGACGATGGAGAACACCCCGCCGAGCTGGAACAGGGTGGCGAAGACGCTGCCCACCACCACGGCGGTGGCGGCGGAGTAGCCCTGGTCCTCGGCCCGCTCGGCGAAGAGCACGGGCAGCCAGACCAGCGAGCCGAAGGCCGCCTGCGCGGTGAGGCCCTGCAGGATCAGCCACCGGTTCGTCCGCCGGCCGAGGATCCTCGGCAGGTCCGCCCGGCTGATCCGGTAGTCGTACTCGGCGCCGGTGGCGAGCGCGTCGGCCAGCTCCGGTTCGCTCTGGCCGCGGCGGATGTCGTAGGTGAACAGGTAGGCGGCGGTCGCCAGCAGGCCGACCACGGTCAACGCCAGGAACGGCCGCCGCCAGTCGGCCGCCCCGAGCAGCCCGCCGACCAGCGTGCCGGCCAGCGTGCCGACCCCCTGGGACAGCCCCCAGAAGCTCATCACCAGCCCCCGCCGGCGGGGTGAGATCAGGTCGGTGACGACCGAGAACCCGACCGACCCGACGGCGCCCAGCCCGATCGCCGCCAGCAGTTGCGCGGCCAGGAACGCGGGGTAGTTCGCCGCGACCGCGCTGCCGCCGGTGCCCAGCGCCCAGATCAGGGTGCCGACCATCAGCAGCGGCTTGCGGTTCGCGCGGTCGCCGACGTACGCCCAGCCCACCGCCGCCACCGCGCTGGCCAGGAAGCTCACGGCGGTGACCAGGCCGAGCAGCCGCCGCGGCACGTCGAAGGCGTCGGCGATCGGCCCGTACAGCGGGGGCACCAGGCCGATCGCCACGTTGTCCAGCGAGGCGAGCAGCACGAAGACCACGACGCTGTAGAACCGGTGCGCGGCCGAGCCGCCCCAGACCCGCGCCGCCCCGCCCCTCATCAAGGTCATGAGCGGCAGCCAACCAGGGTCAGGTCACGACCGGGTGACGGCGCGCGGGCGGGTCGGGCGGGTCGGGCGGCTCAGAGGTAGCCGCCGATCGCGGGCGGGGCCGCGGGCGTGGCCGGCGTGCCCGCACGCAGCGCGTACAGCTCGGCGAGGGTGGCCCCCTGGGGCGGCACCCCCGCCGACGTGCCCAGCCAACCCGTCGCCTCCTCGTACGACAGCGGGCCCACCTCGATCCGGGCCAGGCAGCGCCCCGGCCGGACCACGGCCGGGTGCAGCCGGGACAGATCCTCGTTCGTGGTGATGGCGACGAGCACGTCGCGCCCCTGCCCGAGCAGCCCGTCGGTCAGGTTGAGCAGCCGGGACAGCGCCTGGCCGGCGGCCTGCTTCGCCTCGCCCCGGATCAGCTCGTCGCAGTCCTCCAGGATGAGCAGCCGCCACCGGCGACCCGTGCCCGGCTCGCCGTCCTCGTCCCCGACCGCCACCTCCGACAGGTACGCCGGGTCCGCGAAGAGCACGTCCGGGTCCAGCACGGCGTCGACCTGGCACCACTCGCGCCACGCCCTGGCGAGGGCGCGCAGCGCGGTGGTCTTCCCCGTCCCGGGCGCTCCGTGCAGGAGCACCAGCCGGCCGGCGAGTTGCTCCGGGGTGGTCGCCATCAGCGCGTCGAGCGCGGTGCGCGCCCCGGCGGCGTAGTTCGGCCGGATCTGCGACCACTCCGGCGCGGCGATCGACCGCACGTCCCGCTGGCTGCCGCGGCGGGGGTTCTGGTGCCAGAAGCCGATCCGGCCGGCACCCGGGTCCTCCGGTTCGGCGGCGCCGTCGACGATCCGGTCGAGGGCCGCCCGGCCGACCTCCTCGGTCACCGCCGTGACGGTCACCTCGGCGCCCCGCCCCTTCCAGGTGACCACCCGGGCCGTCCAGCCGTCGCCGGCCAGCAGGCGGGACCGCTGCCGGTTCTCCACCGCCGTACGCAGCAGCCGCCCGTCGGGGGCGGTCAGGGGCGCGTCGGGGCGCACCCGGGAGAGCCGGACCGTGTGCGACCACGGGTGCCGGCCGGTGACGAAGTCCGCCAGGACCAGCGCGTCGATGACGTCGCAGGGGGTGTCCGCGTCGTCGTACTGGAGCATCGAGGGGATGCCGGTCCCGACGGTCACCGGCGCCTCGTCCGCTTGGGGGGTGGTTCGCATCCGTCGATGATCGCGAGCCGGGGCGCGCCCGTACAGCCGTTTACCCCTCGCCGGCCGGGTCGCGGTCGAGCCGGTCGAGGAAGCGGTCGCGGGCGGCGGCGTACCGCTCGCGGACGGCGGGGACGGGCGCGGCGGCGTACTCCTCGGTGTCCCGGACCGACCAGGTGGGGGGCGCCGCGCCGCCCAGGGCGACCCAGGCGGCCTGGCGGGCGGCGCCGTCGGCGACGTACTCCCCCGGCGGCGGGACGACCACCGGCACCCCGAGGACCTCGGGCGCGATCCGGCGCACCGCCACCGAGCGGGCTCCCCCACCGACGAGGATCACCCGGCGCACCGTGGCACCCTGGGCGGTGAGCGCGTCGAGGCCCTCGGCGAGGGCACAGAGCAGGCCCTCGACGGCGGCCCGGGCCAGGTGGGCCGGGGTCGAGGTGCGCAGGGTCAGCCCGTGCACCGCGCCGGTGGCCAGCGGCCGGTCCGGGGTCCGCTCGCCCTCGAGGTAGGGCACCACGACCAGGCCGTCCGCGCCGGCGGGGGCGGCGAGCGCCAGCGTGGCCAGCTCGTCCAGGTCGACCCGGAGCAGGGCCGCGGCGGCGTCGAGCACGCGGGCAGCGTTGAGCGTGCAGACCAGCGGCAGGAAGCGGCCGGTGGCGTCGGCGAAACCGGCGACCGCGCCGGTCGGGTCGGCGGCGGGGGTGTCGGCGACGCTGAACACGGTGCCGGAGGTGCCGACGGAGAGCACCACGTCGCCCGGACCCGCGCCGACCCCGAGCGCGGCGGCGGCGTTGTCTCCGGTGCCGGGTCCGAGCACGGCCCCGTCGGGCAGCAGCCCGCCGGGCGCGGATCCGCCGGCGGGGAGGGCGTCGGGGCGCAGCGCGCCGGCCGGTTCCGCCGGGCCGAGCACGGCCGGCACGTGCGGGCGCCGGCCGAAGGCGCGCTCCAGCAGGTCGAGCCGGTAGTCGCCGGTGGCCGGGGACCAGTAGCCGGTGCCGCTGGCGTCGCCCCGGTCGGTGCGCAGCGCCGCCAGGCCGGGCGCGCCGGCCAGCCGCCAGGTCAGCCAGTCGTGCGGCAGGCAGACGGCCGCCACCCGGGCCGCGTGCTCCGGCTCGTGCCGGGCCAGCCACCGCAGCTTGGTGGCGGTGAAGCTGGCCACCGGCACGCTGCCGACCGCGTCCGCCCAGAACCGGCGGCCGGCCGCCCCGCCGCCGGCCTCCTCGACCAGCTCGGCGGCGGCGCCGGCGGAGCGGGTGTCGTTCCACAGCAGCGCGGGCCGGACGACGGCGCCCGCCTCGTCGAGGCAGACCATGCCGTGCTGCTGGCCGGCGACGGAGACCGCCGCGACGTCGGCCAGCCCGCCGGCGGCGTCGACCGCCGCGGCCAGCGCGGACCACCACGCCGACGGGTCGACCTCGGTGCCGTCCGGGTGCGGTGCCCGGCCCTGCCGGAGCAGGGCGCCGGTCTCCGCGTCCCGGACGACGACCTTGCAGGACTGGGTCGAGGAGTCGACCCCGGCGACGAGCGGCATCTCCGGCGGCCCTCAGCGCGCGCCGAGCAGGTGCTCGACGGCGAGCTGGTTGAGCCGGACGAAGCCGAATCCCCGCGCGGCGGCCCCGTCGACGTCGAACTCCTCGAACGCGGACCGGTCGGCGAGCAGCTCGGCGTGGCCCTCTCCCGGCGCCAGCGTCGGCGTGCCGAGGTCGGCGACCCGGCTGGCCGCCAGCGCCTCGGCCACCTCCGGATCCGCTCGGAAGGCCGCCGCCCGCTCCTTGAGCAGGAGGTACGTCCGCATGTTCGCCTCCGCCGACGCCCAGACGCCGGTCGTGTCCTCGGTGCGCGAAGGCTTGTAGTCGAAGTGCCGGGGGCCGTCGTAGGCGGGCGCGCCGCCGGGGCCGCCGTGTTCCAGCAGGTCGACCAGGGCGAACGCGTTGAGCAGGTCGCCGTGGCCGAAGACCAGGTCCTGGTCGTACTTGACGCCGCGCTGGCCGTTGAGGTCGATGTGGAACAGCTTGCCCTGCCAGAGCGCCTGGGCGATGCCGTGGGCGAAGTTCAGGCCGGCCATCTGCTCGTGCCCGACCTCGGGGTTGAGCCCGACCAGCTCGGGGTGGGCCAGGGTGGAGATGAAGGCGAGGGCGTGCCCGACGGTGGGCAGGAGGATGTCGCCGCGCGGCTCGTTCGGCTTGGGCTCCAGGGCGAAGCGCAGGTCGTAGCCGCGGTCGACGACGTACTGGCAGAGCAGGTCGACGGCCTCCCGGTAGCGGTCCAGGGCGGCCCGGACGTCCTTGGCGAGGTCGTACTCGGCGCCCTCCCGGCCGCCCCACATCACGAAGGTGCGGGCGCCGAGGTCGGCGGCGAGGTCGACGTTGCGCAGCACCTTGCGCAGCGCGTAGCGCCGGACGTCGCGGTCGTTGCTGGTGAACCCGCCGTCCTTGAACACCGGGTGGGTGAACAGGTTGGTGGTCACCATGGGCACCACCAGGCCGGTCTCGTCGAGCGCCTTGCGGAACCGGGCGACGTGCCGGTCGCGGGTGGCGGCGTCCGCGCCGAAGGGCACCAGGTCGTCGTCGTGGAAGGTGATCCCGTACGCCCCGAGCCCGGCGAGCCGGTGCACCGCCTCGACCGGGTCCAGCTCACCGCGGGTGGCGTCGCCGAACGGGTCACGGGCCTGCCAGCCCACCGTCCAGAGGCCGAAGGAGAACTTGTCGGCGGGGGTGGGACGGGGTGCCATGGCAGACCTCCGGGGGTGTCGTCCGCTATTTGTTCAGTGGTTGAATTATTTGATCGGCCTGTGGCAGTGTCAAGGAGTGCCCCGTTCCGATGCCCCGCCCGGGCCGGTCCGGCAGGGCAGCCTGCGCGAGTGGAACCTCGCCGTGGTGCTCGGCCGGATCGCCGCCGCCGACCGCCCGCCGTCGCGGGCCGAGCTGGCCGCCCGGACCGGCCTGACCCGGGCCACCGTCTCGGCCGTGGTGGAGGACCTGCTCGCCGGAGGGCTCGTGCGCGAGGCGGAGCCGACGCCGCGGACCGGCGCGGGGCGGCCGTCCCGGGGCCTGGTGCTCGCCGCCGACGGCCCGGCCGGGCTCGGCCTGGAGGTCAACGTCGACTACCTGGCCGCCTGCGTGGTCGACCTCGCCGGCCGGGTCCGCCACCACTCGGTGCTCCGCGCCGACCTCCGGCCGGTCTCCCCCGCCGAGGCCGTCGCCCGGCTGGCCGACCTGGCCGCCCACGCCCGCGCCGAGGCGGCCCGCGAGGGGCTCACCCTGGCCGGCGCGGCCCTCGCGGTGCCCGGCCTGGTCGACGACGCCGGGCTGGTCCGCCTCGCGCCGAACCTGGGCTGGCGCGACGTGCCCGTTCCCGCCCTCCTCGCCGGGCATCCGCCGCTGACCGCGCACGTGGACGGCGTGCCACCGCTGGTGGTCGACAACGAGGCCAACCTCGCCGCGCTGGGTGAGCTGCACGCCGGACCGGCCGTCCCGGCCAGCTTCCTGCACGTCTCCGGCGAGGTCGGCATCGGCGCCGGGATCGTCCTGGACGGCTCCCTGTTCCGGGGCGCCCGCGGCTGGAGCGGCGAGATCGGCCACGTACCGGTCCGCCCCGACGGCCGGCCCTGCCGGTGCGGGGCTCGGGGCTGCCTGGAGACGTACGCCGGTCAGGAGGCCATCCTCGCGGCGGCCGGCCTGGCCGGCGCGGACCTCCCGGCGGACACCGCGACGACCCGGCTCGCGGAGCTGGCCGGGGCGGGCGACCCGGCGGCGCTGCACGCCCTAGCCGACGCCGGAACGGCGCTCGGGGTCGCCGTGGCCGGGGTGGTCAACCTGCTGGACCTGGACACCGTGGTGCTCGGCGGCGGATACGCCCCGCTGGCGCCCTGGCTCCGCCCGCCGGTGCTCGCCGAGGTCTCCCGCCGGGTGCTCACCGCGGCCTGGTCGCCGGTCACCGTCCGTCCCGCGGCGCTCGGCGGCGCGGCGGCGGCCGTCGGCGGGGCCGGTTCGGTGGTCCGCCGGATCCTCGCCCGACCCGCCGGCTGGCTGACCCGGCAGCCCTGAGCGCGGCCTCCTCCGATGGGCGGACGACATCGCGATGCTCGCGGTGGCCGCGGCGCCCGACGCGTGACAAGCCGCCCCCCGCCGGGCACGTGGGTGCGGACCGGTCCGTGCGTGCCGCCCGCGGGTCAGGCCGTCCTGGCCACCCTCGGCTCGTCGCCGGGCCACTCCTGCTTCGGTAGGCCGGCCGGAGGCTCCGCCGGGCCGCCCGCGTCGGACCAGGGGCCGGCCGGCTCGACGGACTGGACGGACGCGTGGCGGCGACGCGCCGCCTCGTCGAACTCCCGCATGCCCCCCAGCAGGGCCTGCCGCCCCTCGGGGGTCATGTCGCCGAGGATCGCCGCGAGCTGCTGGCGCCGGTCGTCGCGCAGCTCGGCGAGGAGCCGGTGGGCCTCCGGGGTGAGGTGCAGCGAGATCTCCCGCCGGTCGAGGCGGCCGGGCTCGCGTTCCAGCATGCCGGCGGCGACCAGCCGGTCACAGAGCCGGCTGGCGGAGGAGAGCAGCATGTCGAGCCCGGTGGCCAGGCGGCGGAGGTTGATCCCGTCGTGCTGCTCGACCAGCATGATCGCGCGCAGCTGGGCGCCGGAGACACGGCTGGTCGTGCGCTCCCGCGCGGCCTCCCAGACCGTCAGCAGGGCGTCGGCCACCGCGTCGAGCTCGGCAGCCATACTCGTCTGGGGCCCCTGGGGACCGTGCACTTCCGCCATGGTGCGCCCGAGACTACTCCGAAACCGCTGGTGCGGGCTCGCGACCAAGGAGCGATGGATGAGCGAACCGGTCAACCGGGTACGGCGCGCCCTCAACGAGGCGCCCGCCGATCTCCTGCTGGACCGGGTCGCCGACACCCTGGCCGGGGCCTACGGGATCACCCGGGTGCAGCTCCTCCAGGTCGACTACCGGCTGTCGGCGCTGCTGCCGCTCGGTGACGGGGAGACGGTCACCAGCCCGGGGCACCCCGCCTGGCGCTGCTTCGACCACCAGACCCCGATCGTCGCCGACGACACCGCGTACCTGCCGGTGTCGATGCGTGGGGAACGCCGGGGGGTGCTGCGGGTGGCACCGGCCCCCGACGACCCGGGGACGCTCCACGAGCTGGCGGAGACCGCCACCGCGCTGGCCCACGAGATCGCCGCGGTCAGCGCCGGCACGGACGTCTACCGGGCCGCGCGGCGCAGCAGGAGGCTCACCCTCGCCGCCGAGATGCAGTGGGAGATGCTGCCCGGCCGCAGCCGGATCCGGCCCTCGTTCAGCCTCGCCGGGCAGCTCGAACCGGCGTACGCGGTGCGCGGCGACAGCTTCGACTGGTCCGACGACGGGGAGCGCGTCTGGCTGTCCACCATCAACGGCACGGGCGAGGGGGTGGCCGCCGCGATGCTCACCTCGCTCGCCACGTACGCGCTGCGCAACGCCCGCCGGGCCGGGCTCGGCCTCGCCGACCAGGCGGCCCTCGCCGACCAGGCCATCTACGACCTGCACCGCGGCGACCAGCACCTCGCGGCGCTGCTGATGGCCCTCGACCTGCGCTCGGGCGTGCTGACCGTGGTCGACGCCGGGTCGCCCCGCCTCGTGCTGCTGCGCGACGGGGAGGTCCACCAGCTGCCGCTGGAGGCGCAGTTCCCGCTCGGCATGTTCGAGGCCACCGACTACCACGAGCAGCGGTTCGAGCTGTGCCGGGGCGACCGGCTCTTCGTGGTCAGCGACGGCGTCGTCGACGCCACCGGGCAGGACGTCCGGTACGGCGAGACCGCGCTGGACCGGTTCCTGCGCCGGACCGGGCCGATGGAGCCGCTGGACGCGGTGCGCTCGCTGATCGGCGACCTGCGCGCGTTCGTCGCCGGTGACCTGGTCGACGACGCGGTCGTGGTGTGCCTGGACTGGACCGGCCCGCAGGATTGACCCCACCGGGGCGGGTCAGTACGCCCCGCGACTGTTGATCACGGCACCGAAGGTCTTCCAGAGGATCGTCAGGTCGGCCGCGAGCGACCAGTTCTCCACGTAGTAGAGGTCGAGCCGGATGCCGTCCTCCCAGCTGAGGTCGGACCGGCCGCTGACCTGCCAGAGCCCCGTCATGCCGGGCTTGACCAGCAGCCGGCGGGCCACGTCCCCGTCGTAGCGGGCCACCTCGGAGGGCAGCGGCGGGCGGGGGCCGACCAGGCTCATCTGCCCGAACAGGACGTTGACCAGTTGTGGCAGCTCGTCCAGCGACCACTTGCGCAGCAGCCGGCCGATCCGGGTCACCCGCGGGTCGTCGCGCATCTTGAACATCAGGCCGTCGGTCTCGTTGCGAGAGGCCAGCTCCGCCAGCAGGGCGTCGGCGTTCACCACCATGGTGCGGAACTTGTAGACGCCGAACTCCCGGCCGCCCTGCCCGACGCGGGTCTGGCGGAACAGCACCGGCCCCCGGCTGTCGAGCTTGATCGCCAGCGCGATGACGGCCAGCAGCGGCAGCAGCAGCGTCAGGGCCAGCGAGGAGGCCGCCCGGTCGACGAAGCCCTTGACCAGCTTGCGGGCGCCGCGGAACTCGGGCGCCTCGACGTGGATCAGCGGCAGGCCGGCGACCGGCCGGGTGTGGATGCGCGGGCCGGCGACGTCGGTCAGCGCGGGCGCCACCACCAGGTCGACGCCGGTGCCCTCCAGTTGCCAGCCCAGCCGCCGCAGCCGGGTGGCGGTCAGCTCGCCGGAGGCGGTCACCGCGACCGTGTCCGCGCCGATGGCGGTGGCGGCCTCGGGGATGCCCCGGAACGAGCCGACCACCGGCACGTCGCCCAGCCGCTGGGCGACCGGGGCGAGCAGCGCGTCGGGGATGCACGCGCCGACCACCTGGTAGCCCGCGTACGGCTCGCGGCGCAGGGTGTGCACCAGCTCCAGCACGTGCGCGGTGTCGCCGACCACCAGCACCTTGCGCGACCAGCCCGCGCCCCGGGACCGTGCCCGGTGCAGCCGCTTGCGCGCGGCGAACCGGGCCACCTCCAGACCGACGGCGCCGACCGCGAACGAGATGCCCAGGAAGCCTCGGGAGACGCCGACGTCGGCGATGTAGCCGACGATCGCGATGCCACCGGCGAGGCGCAGGCTGGCGGCGCTGACCCGCCGGTACTCGTCCGCGCCGTACCCGAGGACCCGGTCGTCGTAGCAGCGCAGCACCCGGAGCGAGATCAGCCAGGCGACGACGAGCCCCGGAGCCACCACGACGTACGGGACCTTCGAACCGCCCGGGGTGTCACCGCCGAAGCGGGCCACGTACCCGATGAGCACGGCGATGGTCAGGATCGTGGTGTCCAGCACCACCAGGGAGCGGACGTAGGCGCGCTCGTCGGTGCGGGCCGCCTGCCCGGACCACGGCTGGTCCGGCGACGCCGCTCGGGCGGGGGTCAACAGCGTCGCCGAGGTCACCGGCCCTCCCCACTTCGCATGCCGACGGCCCCGGTCGCCGACCGACCCCGTCGCGGGCCGGCTGTGGAGCACTACGACATCCTGCCCCGACAACCATGGTGGGCGATTACTTCCGACGTATTGCCGTCACTTTTCGCGACGGAGCCGGTGGCGGGAAAGGGCCCGCGGTACCGGATCCGGCGGTACGACGGGGCCCTGCACGCCCTGTTCCGTCGGTCAGGCCGGGGCCTTGCGCAGCGCGACCGCCCGGAGGAAGATATCGCCGATCTTGGTCGGGTCCTCGGTGACGAAGGCGCCGCCGCCGGTCACGTCGGTGATCGACTTCAGCTCGGCCTTGCTGACGTCGCCGCCGATACCGATGATCACGACCTGCACCGGCCGCTCCGGGTCCTTGATCTTGTTGAGTTCGGCCAGCAGCTGCTGCTGGGTGATGCCGTCGGAGTCCTCGTTCTTGCCGTCGGTGAACAGCACGATCGAGTTGACCCGGCCCGGCTCCCAGTTGTCCTGCACCTTCTGGTACGCCGCCAGCATGGTGTCGTAGAGGCCGGTGCTGCCGCTGGAGGACCGGATCGAGCCGAGCGCCTGCTCCAGCTTGCCGCGCTGCCGCGACAGCGGCCCGATGGCGACCAACTCCTGGTGGTCGCGGGAGCCGACCAGCTCGGTGGAGAACGTCCAGAGGCCGATGGACCAGGAGTCGTCGAAGAGGTTCAGCCCGCGCCGGGCCGCCTCCACGGTGACCTGCTGCCGGGTCGCGTTGCCGGCGTTGGCCACCTTCTCCTTCATGGAGCCGGAGACGTCGATGACGGCGAGCATCCGGCCGGACTGGGTGGCGATCGACCAGCTGGAGAGCGCGCGGTCCATGTTCTGCGGGTCGGGCCCGCCGGTCGCCGCGGTGCCGCCGGTCGCCGGCGGGGCCGACGAACCGCCGGCCGGGCTGGGTGCGCCCTGCGGGGCGTCGAAGCCCGCGCCCCAGTTGCCGTCCGGCGCCCGCAGCGCCTGCGCCGCCAGCCTGTCGCGGAAGTCGGCGGTGGTGAGCACCTCGTAGAGCACCCGCGCCGCCGACGCCTTGGCCGGCTCGATGCCGGGCAGCACCGCGTACGGGTAGTCCAGCGGCGCGGGCGCCGGCTCCAGGTAGAGCGCGGCCAGCGGCACCGGCGGCTTCTTGCTGTTGTACTGGATCACGTCCTCTTCGGACAGCGCCGCCGCGCCGAGGCTGCTGGCGATCGTCGTCGCGTCCGACGCGGTGGGGAACCGGGCGAGCAGGTCCGGCCGCAGCGCCGAGCGGTCGGTGGCCAGCGCCCGCAGCGCGGCGACCTTGTCCTTTTCGGCGTCCGGGCCGCCGGTGGCGCTGGCGGCGGTGGTCAGCGAGAGCAGGCCGGACAGGCCCGCCGCGTCGCGGGTCGGCTCGACGATGCCGGTACGCAGCGGCTTGTCGCTCTGGACCTGCTGGAGGAGCTGGGTCCAGCTGAACTTCTTCTGCGGCCAGCCCAGCCGCGAGGCGATCGGCACCGGCATCGCCACGACCACCGGGCTGCGGGCGATGGACGCGCCGTTGCCGGGGTCGAAGGCGGTGGCGCCGCCGGTCTTGAGCCGCAGCAGCCAGGTGGAGGAGTCGGGCACCCAGACGTCCGGGCTGACCGCCGTGCCACTGGCCTGCCCGACGCCGGCCAGCGTGACACCGTGCTTGGCGGCGACCGTCGCGGCCACGTCGACCGGGTCGGAGGCCGAGACCTTCACCGCGATGCAGGTTCCGCCGACCGCGGCCCCGTCCTTGACCCACTGCGCGGCCGCCGCGTCGACGGCGGGGGCGAGTTCGTCGGCGACGGCGACGGAGAGCTCGATCCTGCCGGAGCAGTCCGGTTGCGCCAGCTGCTGGTAGCCGAACCAGCCGCCGGCCGTCACGGCGAGCACGCCGACGGCAGCGGCGGCGGTAGCTGCGTGAACGTTGGTACGCATGCGATGGCGGCCTGCTGACACGCTGACCATACTGCGTACCCGCCCTGGTAGCTGCCACAACCGTTCGGACGAAAGTTACGCAGGAGATACAGTTGACCACCAAATTGTCGACGATGAGTAACCGTCTCGCCTCGGCGCGTTGATCTGTCCTGGTCAGGGCAGGACGCAGGTGGGGCTGGGCACGGCCACCGGCTCCCCGACCGGGGCCGGGACGCCGGTGGCCGCGTCCACCCGGAAGACCCGGACCATGTCGGCCCGCTCGTCGGCCACGTAGAGGTGCTCCCCCGCCCGGGCGAAGTGCCGCGGCCACTCCCCACCCGTGTCCACCTCAGCGACCAGCTCCGGCAGCCCGCCGGCGAGGGCGAAGACCGCGACCGTGCCCACCCCGCGGTTGGCCACGTAGAGGAAGCGGCCGTCCGGGCCGACCGCGATCTCCGACGGCTGGACGTGCCCGGGCCGGTCGCTGGCGTCGACCCGGCCCCGCTGGTGCAGGGCACCCTCGGCGGTCAGCTCGTACGCGGTCACCGAGGCGTCCAGCTCCCCCGCCACCCAGCACCGCCGGCCGTCCGGGTGTCGGGCCAGGTGCCGGGGGCCGGAGCCGGCGGCCGCCCGCACCCGGGGCGCCCGGGGCACCAGCCGACTGGAGGCGGCGTCCAGGTCGTAGCGGTAGATCGAGTCGGTGCCGAGGTCGACCGCGAGCAGCGGGCCCCGGCCCGGGTCGGGGTTGACCATGTGGGCGTGGGCGCCGGCCTGACGCTCCGGGTCCGGCCCGTGCCCCTCGTGCCGCACCAGGTCACTGCGCTCGCCGGGCACCCCGTCGGGGCCGAGCGGGAACACCGCCACGCTGCCGCCGCCATAGTTGGCCACGACGAGGTGGCCGCCGTCCGGGACGACCGCCAGGTGGCAGGGCTCCGCGCCCCCGGTGGACCGGGTGCCGAGCGGGGTGAGGTCGCCGTCGGCGGCCACCCGGAAGGCGCTGACCTCGCCGTCGGGCAGCTCGTTGACCGCGTACAGCACCGGCAGCCGCGGGTGCCGGGCGAGGAAGGAGGGCGCCGGGGTGACCGCGACGGTGCCGAGCGGGGACAGCTCGCCGGAGCCCGGGTCCCGCCGGGCCGCGACGATGCCGGTGCCCCGGCCCCCGCCGTGTGCCGTGTAGCCGCCGATGTGGACGACCGCGTCCTGCTCCGCCACCGGTTCCGCCCTCCGCCGATTCCTCCGTCGATCCAACCAGAGGCTCGCCCCTGTGCCGGCTCCTTACCCGGAAAGCCGCGCCGAGTCACGGCCGGTCGACGGGACCGGCCGCGCCAGCGGGCTCAGGCCGCCGGCACCGGCTCGCCCCGCTGCCGGGCCACGTGCTCGACGAGGGCGATCAGCACCTCCTTGCCGGACTGCCGGTCCCGCGCGTCGCAGAGCACCAGCGGCACGTCGGGGTCGAGGTCCAGCGCCTGGCGTACGGTCTCCAGGCTGAACCGCCGGGCACCGTCGAAACAGTTCACCCCCACCACGAACGGGATGCCCCGCTGCTCGAAGTAGTCGATCGACGGGAAGCAGTCCGCCAGGCGACGGGTGTCGGCGAGCACCACCGCGCCGAGCGCCCCGAAGGCCAACTCGTCCCAGAGGAACCAGAAGCGGTCCTGGCCCGGGGTGCCGAACAGGTAGACCTGGAGGTCGTCGTTGATCGTGATCCGGCCGAAGTCCATCGCCACCGTCGTGGTCGACTTCGCCTCGACGCCGGACAGGTCGTCGGTGTCGACCCCGGCCCCGGTCAGGATCTCCTCGGTCTGCAACGGCCGGACCTCGCTGAGCGCGCTCACCAGCGTCGTCTTGCCGGCGCCGAAGCCCCCGGCGATGAGGATCTTCAGCGCGAGCGGGATCCGGGGAGCGGAACCGGCCTCGTCACAGCGCACGGAGTCCACTGACCACCGCCTTGAGGATGTCGTCGTCGGGCAGGTAGGCGGCGGCCGTCGGCTGGTGCACCGCGACCAGTCCCCGGGCCAGCAGGTCGCCGAGCAGGACGCGGACCACGCCCAGCGCGAGGTCCAGCTCGGCCGCCAACTCGGCGACGGGCACCGGCCGGGCGGCCAGCGACACCAGGCGCCGGTGCTCGGGGTGCAGCTCCGGGTGGGCGGCCGGGTCGGCGGCCGGGTCGGCCAGCACGTACGCGACCAGGTCGAAGCCGTCCGCGGACGACCGGACCCGCCCGCCGGTGAGGGTGTAGGGCCGCACGACGGGACCGGCGTCGTCGTCGAGCCACTCGTGCTGCGGCCCGGGGGACTCAGCCCGCATCGGCAGCCCCCGCCGCCGACCGGGCCGGGGCGCTCAGGTACTCCCCCACCCGGGTGACCAGCATCGCCATCTCGTACGCCACCAGGCCGATGTCCGCATCCGCGTCGCTGACCACCGCGAGGCAGGCCCCCTGCCCGGCGGCGGTGACGAAGAGGTACGCCGACTCCATCTCCACCACGGTCTGCCGGACCGCCCCTCCGGCCACCTGCCGGCTCGCGCCCCGGGCCAGGCTCGAGAAGCCGGACGCCAGCGCGCACAGGTGCTCGGCGTCGGCGCGGTCCAGGTTGGTGGAGGAGCCGAGCAGCAGCCCGTCGGCCGACAGCGCCACCGCCTGGCGGGCGGGCGGCACCCGTTCCACCAGGTCGTCGAGCAACCAGTCGAGATCGGCGCTCTGCCTCGTCGGATGCAGCATCAGGCGTCCCTCTCAGTCGCGGTCACGGGGTCCGGTTCCGCCGGCGGCTCGGCCGGCGTCGGGGTCGGGGTCTGGGTCTGGGCCTGGGTCGGCTCGGCGGCCTGCTCCGGTGCGTCGCCGCCGGCCGCCGGGGCGCTGGCGGCCAGGGCCCCGTCAGCCGTCGCGCCGCCGGCCGCGGCGCGGCCACGGGCGGTGCCCGCCTGTAGGGCGGACATGGCGCGCCGCGCCTCCTCCGGAGTGCGCGGGGTCGGGCTCTCGATCGCCGGTGGCCGCGGCGCCGGGCCGTCGACGGCCGGGTGCCGGGCCGCCGCGGGGTGCCCGACCGCCGGACCGCCCCCGGGGGCGTCCGGCGTCGATCGCCGTCGGACGGCTGGCCCGTGGCGCCGCACCCGACGCGGCAGCCCGTCGATCTCCCCGGCGCTCTCGGCGGGGCCGGGGCCTCCGGGCACCCGGCCGGCGAGGGCTGGGTCTCGGGACGCGGAGGCGGCCCGGTCCGGGTCGGCGGAGGCCGGGCCCCCGACGCCGGACGCGGCCGGGGCCGGGGCGGCGGTGCGACCGGGCTGGTCCGGCGCGGCGGAGGCGGGGGCTGCGGAGGGCGGGGCTGCGGAGGGCGGCGTCGCGCCGGGTTCGGCGGCTCGGGCGGAACGGGGCCGGGGCAGCGTGCTCAGCCGGCTCGCCCGGGCCATCCGCCGTTCCTCCGGCGTCGCCCCGGACTGGTGCTCCGGCGGGGCGACACCCTCGGGCAGCAGGGACGGCTCGTCGGTGACCAGGTCGGCGGGGATGAGCACGACGGCGGTCAACCCGCCTCCGTCGGACGGGCGCAGCCGCACCCGGACCCCGTGCCGGGCGGCGAGCCGGGCCACCACGAAGTGGCCGAGGCGGGCCGTCTCGGCGGGCTCGAAGTCGGGGGACCGGGCCAGCCGCCGGTTCGCGTCCTCCAGCGCGGCGGCGGTCATGCCCAGGCCGCGGTCGGTGACCTCGACGGCGTAGCCGTTGGCCACGTGCTGTCCGGAGACCTCCACCCGGCTGTGCGGCGGGGAGAACGCCGTGGCGTTCTCGATCAGCTCGGCGAGCAGGTGGATCACGTCGCCGACGGCCCGCCCCAGCGCGCCGCCGGGCTGCACGGCGGCGATGTCGACGCGGTCGTACGACTCCACCTCGGAGATGGCGCCCCGGATCAGGTCGACCATCGCGACCGGGTTGCGCCAGCCCCGCCCGGGGGCGGCGCCGGCCAGGATGACCAGGTCCTCCGCGTGCCGCCGCAGCCGGGTGGCGAGGTGGTCGACGCGGAACAGCTCGGCCAGCTCGTCCGGGTCCTCGGTGTGCCGCTCCATCCGGTCGAGCAGGGCGAGCTGCCGGTGCACCAGCCCCTGGCTGCGACGGGCGATGTTGAGGAAGACCTCGTTGAGCCCCCGGCGCAGGGTGACCTCGTCGACGGCCGAGCGGACCGCCGTCCGCTGCACCTCGGTGAAGGCCCGCGCCACCTGGCCGATCTCGTCGCCGCCGTACTCCAGCGCGGGCGCCTCCCGGGCGACGTCGACCTGCTCGCCCCGGCGCAGGCGGGCCACCACGTCGGGCAGCCGGCGTTCGGCCATGTCCAGCGCGGCCGTGCGTACGCCGGTGAGCCGCTGCGCGAGGGAACGACCGACCCGCAGCGCCACCAGGACCGAGACCACGACGGCGGCCAGGCCGAGCACGCCGGCGGCGGCGAGCCGGACGAGGATGCCGACGGCCGTCGGCACCGACCGGTCGGCGAGCCCGTCGGCCTGGGCCAGCTCGAACTCCCGCAGCGCCTGCTGCACGGCCTCGTAGCTGGCCTGCCACTGCGCCGGGTCCACCGCCGGCCGGGTCGACGACCGGGCGCCGACCAGGGCGTCCTGCATCGTCCGCAGCCGGCCGAAGACCTCCCCCTCGGTCAGCCGCTGGAACGCGGCGCGCTCCGCATCGGGCAGGTCCGCGACCGCCGCCTCGGCGAGGAACCGCTGGTTGGCGATGGTCTGCACGACCTGGGTGTGCTCGCCCTCGGCGAACCGGCCGGCGGTGAACGCCCCGGCCAGCAGGGCGTCGGTCTGGCCGAGCAGTTCCCGGCTACGGCCGAGCGCGGTGACGGCGAGCGCCTGACGGTTCAGGTCCCGGTCGGGCAGGTTCGCCATGGCCGAGAACGCCTGGAAGGCCGAGGAGATCATCCCGCTGTAGAGCCCGACCGCGCCAGCCCGGTCGACCTCGCGCCGGTCGATGAACCCCCGCCCGGCGGGCAGCGCGTCCAGCGCGGTGACGAGGTGGTCGACCCGGGTGTCGAGGTGGTCGCCGGCGGCGTCGCGCAGTTCCTCCCCGCCGACCCGGCGGCGCAGCTCGGCGACCGCGCGGTCGGTCCGCTGGCGCTGCTCGGCGAGCCCGGGCGCGACGTCCCCGCCGGCCAGGTGCACCACCGAGAGCCGGCGCTCCCGTTGCAGCTCGGCCACCACCGCCTCGCCGGGGTGGCCGAGGTCGTAGAGGAGGGTCCGGGCGGCGAGCAGGTCGAGGGCCGGCCCGAAGGTCAGCGTCGTGGCGAAGATCCAGAGCGCCAGCAGCGCGGTCACCGGGACGACGACCAGCGCGGTCAGCTTGGAGCGGATCGGCCAGTCGCGGGATTTCAATCAGACCTCGCCCGGAAGGTGTGGCTGCGGGGGCTCCGGCGCCGGCCGGGCAGCGTCCGGGTCGGACGGTCACGGCCCACGGTGCCGGCCCGTCCGGCGGACGCCTTGGGCAGGATACGTAAATCCCGCCCGATGCACTACCGTCCGTCGCGTCGGGCCTACCGGACGGACGTCCACAGCGGACGAACGCCCCGCCGGGGGCCGGCGGGGCGTTCGGTGGGTGGTGCGGATCAGGCGCTGACGGAGATGCCGAGACCCTCGGCGACCCGGCGGCCGTACTCCTCGTCGCACTGGCTGAAGTGCCAGACCATCTTCTCCTGGATGTGCTTGTCGCACTGCGCCAGCAGGGTGGTCAGGTTGAGGATCAGGTCGTCGCGCTCCCAGTCGGCCATCTCGCGGTAGCGGCGGCCTGCCTGGGAGTAGTTGTTCTGCCGCTCGATCGGGGCCTTCATGACCTGACCGGAGACGAACGGGCGGTACTCCCGGTAGGACTCGTCGGCCTCCCGGAGCCCGGCGACCGAGGACGGCTCGAAGTTGATGTGCGGGTTGCCGCCCCGGTTGTCCACCCCGTACGACATCTGGCCGCCGCCCTGGTTGGTGCTGACGACCACGTCCTCGCGCGGCCGGTTGACCGGCAGCTGGAGGTAGTTCGGGCCGACCCGGTACCGCTGGGTGTCCGAGTAGGAGAACGTGCGGCCGACCAGCATCTTGTCGTCGGAGAAGTCGATCCCGTCGACCAGCACGCCGGTGCCGAAGGCGATCTGCTCGTTCTCGTTGTGGTGGTCGGTGATGTTGCGGTTGAGCATCATCATGCCGACCGGCAGGTAGGGGAAGTCCTCCTCCGGCCAGATCTTGGTGTCGTCGAGCGGGTCGAAGTCCAGCTCCGGGTGCTCGTCGTCGCTCATGACCTGGACGTTGAGTTCCCACTTCGGGTACTCGCCGCGCTCGATCGCCTCGTAGAGGTCCTTGGACGCGTGACCCAGGTCGGTGGCCTGGATGGCGTCCGCCTCGGCCTGGGTGAGGTTGTGCTCGCCCTGCTGCGACAGCCAGTGGAACTTGACCAGCACGCCCTCGCCCGCGGCGTTGACCAGCCGGTAGGTGTTCACCCCGGACCCGCGCATGGTCCGGTAGTTCTTCGGGATGCCGTACGGGGAGAAGAGCCAGGTCAGCATGTGCATCGACTCGGGCGTGTTCGACATGAAGTCGAAGATCCGGTTGGGCTCCTGGCGGAAGGTCACCGGGTCCGGCTTCAGCGAGTGGATCACGTCGGGGAACTTGATCGCGTCGCGGATGAAGAAGACCTGGAGGTTGTTGCCCACCAGATCCCAGTTGCCGTCGTCGGTGCGGAACTTCACGGCGAAGCCGCGCGGGTCGCGGGCCGCCTCGGAGGAGTCCCGGCCGCCGATGACGGTGGAGAAGCGGATGGTGACCGGGGTCTTCTTGCCCTTGGTCTGGAACAGCTTGGCCCGGGTGTACGTCGACGCCGGCTGGTCGCCGATCGTCCCGTACGCCTCGAACTCGCCGTGCGCGACGAAGCCGCGCGCGTGCACCACCCGCTCCGGGATGCGCTCCCGGTCGAAGTGGCTGATCTTCTCGAGGAAGTGGTAGTTCTCCAGCGTCGCCGGGCCACGCGAACCGACCGTCCGCTGCTGCTGGTTGTTGTGCACGGGGTGACCCTGACGGGTGGTGAGGATCGGCTTGCTGGCCTGCGGGTCGCTCATGACGCTCCTCCTGGTCGGTGTGACGGCTGACGTCACCGGTGGTGCTGCTGCTGGCACGTGGGGCACCGGCCCCAGTAGGTGACCTCGGTGGACTCCACGGCGAAGGTGGCGCCCCCGGGGTCGAGGCAGGGCCCGGGGGCCCGGTTGCGGCGGGTGTCGACGATCGCCCCGCACTCCCGGCAGACCAGGTGGTCGTGGTCGTCCCCGGCCAGCTCGTAGCGGGCCGGCCCGCCGGCCGGGGCGAACCGGCGCAGCAGTCCCGCCGCGGTGAGCGCGTGCAGGGCGTCGTAGACGGCCTGGACCGAGATCCGCCCGAGGCGGACCCGGGCGAGCCGGGTGATCGTGTCGGCATCCAGGTGCGGCCGGTCGCGTACCGCCGCGAGCACCGCGAGCCGGGGCTGCGTGACCCGCAACCCGGCGGCCCGGAGGCGTTCGACGTCGGTCTCGACCGGCATCACCCCACCCAAGCGCCTTTTCTGGAATGAGTCAAGTTTCCGCGCCGCGATCACTCTGTGCGACTCGTCATGTCGGTACGGGGAATGCCGCCAGGTCGGGTTCGTCAGGAAAGTGCCGAGGAACGGGATTGGCGATCACGGAGCGGAGGGAATACCACTGGCCGAAGGAGGAGCCATGTCGCCCACGCAGGTAATCGTCATAGTTCTCGTCGTGCTGGTGATCGCGGCGCTGGCCGTGGCCGCCCGGTCGTACGCCCGCCGTCGGGCGTTGCGGTCGCGGTTCGGTCCCGAGTACGACCGCGCCGTCGCCGAACGGGACAGCCGAACCGCCGCCGAGCGGGAGCTGCGCGAGCGGGAGCGCCGCCACGCCGAACTCACGCTCACCCCCCTCGCCCCCGAGTCCCGCGCCCGGTACGCCGCCGCCTGGGAGGAGATCCAGGTCCGCTTCGTGGACTCCCCCGCCGAGACCGTGGGCGACGCGGACGAACTGGTCACCCGGCTCATCGCCGAACGGGGCTACCCGACCGGCGACTTCTCCGACCAGATCGCCCACCTCTCGGTGGAACACGCCCGCACGCTGGGCCACTACCGCGACGCCCACGAGATCCACCTGCGCAACTCGCGCGGCGAGGCCAGCACCGAGGAGCTCCGCCAGGCCGTGGTCCACTACCGGGCCCTCTTCGCCGACCTGCTCGGCGAGGAGCCGGTCGGGCACCGGCCGCCCGAGCAGCGCAGTCCGGACAGCCAGCACGACGTCACGAGCCGCTGAGGAGACCGCGATGCGACAGGAAGAGCAGCGGGTGGGCAACGAGCACCCCGAGGCCGTCCGCTCCACGCCGGTGCCGGTGCCGGTGCCGCCACGAGGCGACCAGGCCGGCCGCGCCGAGGTGCCCGAGGACGCCCTCGACGACCGGGGCACGTTCGACGACCCGGCGGTCGCCGGCGAGCGCGCCCCACGCCGCGGGACTGCCGACGACGAGCGGTCCGGCGACCGGGCCGCCGACGCGGCACGGTCCCGCGACCGGGCCGCCGGCGCGGCGCGCTCCGGCGGCCGGGACGCCGACGGCGGGCGGCCGGAGTTCCACGAGCCGGGTCCGCTGCCGACGGCCTTCGGCGCCACCACCGTCGGCGACGCGGTGGCCGCGTCCGCCCTGGCCAGCCCCCGCCCGGAGGACGAGGTCGACCCGCGTACGGAGTCGACCGCGCGTCCGGGCGACGGGGCCGTGGACGGCGCGCGGGAGGGGCGCCGGGCCGACCCGACCGCCGAGTTCCGCGGTGCCGGTGAGCGTGGCGAGGGCCGACCCGACGAACGCGGCGGGTCACGGGGCGGCACGAGCGTGCTGCCGCCGGACGCCACCGACGGTGGCCCCGAGCGCCGGACCGACCTGACCGGCTGGACGGGCGACCCGGAGACCGCCGCGGCCGGCGGGCCCGGGTACGGCAGCGCCACCCCTGCCATGGTCGACCCCGACGCCGAACACGCGTCGGCCGGGCGCACGGATGCCGCCGCCGGCTCGCTGGAATCGGCCGGGACGTCCCGGCCGGCGGGGTCGACCGTCGCCGCCGAGCCGGCCACGCTCTTCGACCCCGCGGCGGCGCAGGGTTTCCGGAACCGCTGGCGGGACGTCCAGCTGCGGTTCGTGGACGACCCCCGCGCGGCGGCCGGGGAGGCGCAGTCGCTGGTCGACGAGGCGATCCAGGCGCTCGCCTCGGCGCTGTCCGCACAGAAGAACAAGCTGGGCGGCTGGCAGGACGCCGGCTCGGCCGACACCGAGCAGTTGCGGATGGCGGTCCGCCACTACCGCGACTTCCTCGACCGCGTGCTCGGACGCTGACCGCTCCCACGGGCGCCCCGGTCGGACCGGCCCGGGGGCGCCCGGCGGTGCGCTCGCCGCCGTCGCGGGCCCGCGACGGCGGCGTACCCGGCGCGACGGCCGGGCCCGGCCGTTCGACCTCCGGCGGGTGGCCGGTGGCCCGTTCACGCCGTAAGGGGACGATCGTCACCCTCGTCGGCGTCTCCGACGGCGCCGCCGCCATCGAGCCCGCATCCGGGCATGGCCGCCGCCACGCGGGGTACGCCAGGAGGATCAGGAAACCACCTGGCGGCAGGAGGGCAGCGACATGACGGATCGTGACCGTGACCGACCGCTGGAGGAGAGCCCCGAGGTGGCCGCGGCGGTCGAGGACGACACCGGCATCCCCCAGCTGATGACCGGCGGCGGCGCCGACCGGGACACTCCGTCGTTCGCGGAGCCCGGTGACCAGCCGCGGAGCGGCGCGCCGACCGACCAGCTGATCGGTGACCCGTACGCCGCCGGCACCGGGGCCACCGGCACCGGCACGGGGGCGGCGCCGGACAACATCCGCACCGGCGCGGAGCAGCCCTGGGAGCCGGAGGACCTGGTGGCGGCCCGGGGCCAGGACCTGACGCCGGAGAACATCGAGCGGGCCCGCCGGGACCTGGCCGAGCTGGGCCGGGCGGCGATCGAGAAAACGGTCCCCTGACCGCCGTACGTGACAGGCCCCGGCCCCGCCGTCGAGCGGTCGGGCCGGGGCCCGGAGGAACCCGCCGTCGGAGCGCCCCACCTACTGCCAGCGGCGGGTGGACGTCCGTGTCGGGCCCCGCTGGGGTTGTCGCCGTTGCGGGCCTTGCCGGGGTCGCACATCCGGTCGAGGCCCTTGCCCTCGTTGTCCGGGATCTCCTCGCTGGAGCCGTCCGACTCACCCGGGCCCTCACCCGGGCGTACGCGTCGATGCCCGGCTCCGGCTCGACCTTCGGGCGCTCACCCAGGCCGGCCCCGGACTGGTGGCACCAGTTGCCGGCGTGGATCCGCCGGTCCATCCGGCCGCCGTTGACGTAGGTGTCCACACTGGTCGTCGTGCCCGGGCCGATGGGCCGGGAGGAGCCGACCCAGCCGCTTGCGGGAGGCGCCGCCCCAGCGTTGCGGGAGGCGCCGCCCCAGCCGTTGCGGGAGGCGCCCAGCAGTTGGCCGCGTTGACGACGAAGCCGTGCACGTTGTCCACGGTGCTGCCACAGACGACCGCGGCGCTCTTCAGCATGTCGTCGGTCGGGCCGAAGTTGCCGTCCCAGCCGATCCAGCCGTGGTGGGCGGCGTCGATGTGGTTGTAGACGTCGCTCCGGGTCGCCCCTGGATCGCGGCGTTCGCGCTGCCGTCCGGGTCCCGATGATGGCGGCGATCCGGTCGAGCCACCCGGCGGTCGGGTTGTTCGGCACCCGGGTGCCGCCCGGCACCGACTCCGCCTTGGCCTTCCGCTCCGGGTTTCACGTACCCCTGGGCGTTCAGGTGGGTTGTCCACCCGCTGCCCGGGCGGGGCGGGGTGGCCGGCCGGGGACGTCGTCGACGGCGGGATCGTCGGAACAGGACGACACCCACCGAGGGCCCCGACCGGCGCGAGTCAGCCGTGGCAGTGCCACCGGGGCAGGAAAGCCGTATAGCGCCCAAAACTGGGCATACCACGCCTGTCGCCCGGATGCCCGACATAGGTCAAAACACGAATCTTTCCCTGCATAGCTCATGAAACGGTCTAACGTCGTTCGTAGCTCGGTTGCCACCGAGCCCAGGACAACAGGGATGGAGTGACGCAGGTCATGGCAAACAAGATGCTCGGGAAGGTCGTTGCGGGCGCTGCCCTCGGTGGTGCCTCCCTGCTCGTGTTCACGCCGGGTATCGCGTTCGCGGACGGCCACCACGACGAGGGCAAGGTCTACGCCAAGCCCCACGTCGTCAAGGCGGGCGAAACGGTCAAGCTGCTCGAGGTCTGCTCGGAGCGCCAGGAGCACGCCTACGTGTGGTCCAAGGTCACGGGCAAGGTCAACCTCAAGTCGGCCGAGGACCGCGACGACTGGCGCGGGGAGCGGGGCTCCGGCGACCACGACAAGGGCAAGGAGCACGACAAGGGCAAGGAGCACGACAAGGACAAGGACCACGAAGGCAAGGAGCACGACAAGGGCAAGGAGCACGACAAGGACAAGGGCAAGGAGCACGACAAGGACAAGGACAAGGACCACGAAGGCAAGGACGAGACCGCCAAGCCGCAGCCGACGACCACCTACGGCCAGGGCGGCGGCGCCGCCGACGAGGGCGACTGGAAGGGCTACGAGCACGGCCAGGACGCCGAGGGTGGCCGCGAGGGCGAGGACCGCAAGGGCGAGGACCGTAAGGACGAGGACAAGTACGGCTCGGACGAGCGGGGCGACAGCGGCCGCGAGGACCGCAAGGACCACGACAAGTACGGCTCGGACAGCTGGGGCTCGGACCGTGGCGACAGCGGCCGCGAGGAGGACCGCAAGGACCACGAGGGGTACGGCTCGGACGAGGGCGACCGGAAGAAGGACCACGAGAAGAAGGACTGGTCCGACGAGGAGTCCTGGAAGGACGACAAGGACAAGGGCCGCTGGGAGCACAAGCGTGACTACGTCTACTACGGCGAGGCCGAGGTCTCCGAGGACGCCAAGCCGGGCCGCTACGAGCTCAAGGGCTCGTGCGGCGAGGGTGAGCTCGTCGTCCTGCCGCGCGGCGGGGTCGACGGCGGCGACGGCGGTGCCGGCGCCGGTACCGACCGGGGCCTGGCCGCCGGTGGGGCCAGCCTGCTCGGCGCGGCCGCCCTGGGCGGCCTGGTGCTGATGCGTCGGCGTCAGACCGATGAGTCGCTGGTCTGACATGACGGCGAGATGGGCCGGCGGCCGTCACGGGAAACCGTGGCGCGCCGCCGGCGCGGCCACCGTCGTCCTGCTCGCCGTGGTGGGCGCCGGCATGATCGGCGCGTCGGTCATGACCGCCCCCGCCCTCCGCCCGCCGCAGCCCCTGGCGCAGGCCGGACCGGACACCTCCGGGGCGGCGGTGTCGGGGCTCGACGGCGCGGACCCGGACGTCGCCGGCGGGGCCGCCACGGGGCTGGCCCGTTCCACCCCCACCACGATCAGCATCCCCCGGATCGGGGTCGACGCCTCGATCATGTCGCTCGGCACCAACCCGGACGGCACCGTCCAGGTGCCCCCGCTGGAGCAGGCGCAGCGCGCCGGCTGGTACGAGCCAGGGCCCAGCCCGGGGGAGGTCGGCAACGCGGTCATCGTCGGGCACGTCGACTCGGCGGCGATCGGGCCGGCGGTCTTCTTCTCCCTCGGCGCCCTGCAACCCGGTGACAAGATCACCGTCACCCGCGAGGACGGGCAGCGGGTCACGTTCACGGTCGAGTCGGTGAAGGCGTACCCGAAGACCGAGTTCCCGACGGAGCAGGTCTACGGCCCCAGCGACCGGCCCGGCCTGCGGGTGGTCACCTGCGGCGGCATCTTCGACGAGGCGGCCGGCAGCTACCCGGACAACGTGGTCGTCTTCGCCTCCATGACCGCCTGATCCGGGAAGACGACGACGCGGTCCGGCCGGTCGGGGAACCGACCGGCCGGACCACGCGGCGTGTCCGGCGTCAGGCGGCGGCGGAGGTCCGCACCAGGGTGCGGATCTGGCGCAGCAGCACCGACAGGGCGGCGAGGTCCGCCCGGGACTCGTCGAACTCCCCCATCGCCCGCTCGGCCCGGTGGATCGACGTGGCGTTCGACTGCTCCCATTCCTGCACCCGCTCCTGCGGCGGCAGGGTACCGGAGGTGGAGTCGAGCACCTCGGCGGTCAGCGCGGCCAGCGCGGCGTACAGGTCGTAGCGCAGCGCCATCCGGGCCAGCGTCTGCCAGCGGTCCTCCCGCGGCAGCAGGGAGATCTTCGACAGCAGCGAGTCGACCCGGAAGCGGTCGGAGAGCACGAAGTAGACCGGGGCCACCTCGCCGACGTCGCGCCCGCTGCTCGCCGCCGTCTCCACCACGTCGAGCAGGCCGAAGCTGTACATCAGCCGGGTCGTCTGCTCGGCCAGGTCGCGCGGCAGCCCTCGCTCGGTCAGCGAGTCGATGTGGGCCGCCAGCGACTCCCGCTCGCTGCCGTAGAAGCGCTCCTCCAGGTCGGGCAGGAGCCGGGCCACGCCGTCGCGCAACCGGGCGATCTCCGCCGGCACGTCGATCGGCGAGCGGCGGTTGGTGACCAGCCACCGCACCGCCCGGTCCAGCAGCCGCCGGCTGTCCAGGTAGACGCTCGTCTGCAGCTCCGGGTCGACCTTGTTGTCCAGGGCCTCCACGGCGTCCCACAGCTCGCGCAGCCCGAAGACCTCGCGGACCACCACGTACGCGCGGATCACGTCCGCCGCCGAGGCGGCCGTCTCCTCGACCACCCGGAAGACGAACGTGATGCCGCCCCGGTTGATCGCCTCGTTGACCAGGACGGTGGTCACGATGTCCCGGCGCAGCCGGTGCTGGCCCATCCGGTCGGCGAACCGCTCGCGCATCGGCGTCGGGAAGTAGTTGACCAGGACGTCGGTCGTCCACTCCTCGTCCGCGAGCCCCTCGGCAAGGATCTCCGTCTCCAGGACGATCTTGACGTACGCCAGCAGCACCGCGAACTCCGGCGCGGTCAGCCCGGACTCGGTCCGCACCGCCAGCTCGTCGTCCGGCGGCAGCGCCTCCAGGGCCCGGTCCAGCGCCCCGGAACGCTCCAGCTCGGTGATCATCCGCCGGTGCACCGGCAGCAGCGAGGCGGCCTGCGCCTGCGCGTTGTTGATCGCCCGGGCCTGGTCGTAGTTGTCCCGCAGCACCAGCTCGGCGACCTCGTCGGTCATGTCGGCGAGCAGCTCGTCCCGCTCGGGGAGGGTCAGCGCGCCGTCGGCGACCGCCGTGTTCAGCAGGATCTTGATGTTCACCTCGTGGTCGGAGCAGTCCACCCCGGCCGCGTTGTCGATGAAGTCCGTGTAGATCCGGCCGCCGGTCTGGGCGTACTCGATCCGGCCGAGCTGGGTCCAGCCCAGGTTGCCGCCCTCGCCGGCCACCCGGCAGCGCAGGTTCTTGCCGTCCACCCGGATCGCGTCGTTGGACTTGTCGCCCACCTCCGCGTTGGTCTGGCTGGAGGCCTTCACGTACGTGCCGATGCCGCCGTTCCAGAACAGGTCGACCGGCGCGGTCAGGATCGCCTTCATCAGCTCCTGCGGCGAGAGCTGCTCCACGTCGGCGTCCAGGCCGAGCCGCTCGCGGACCTGCGGCGAGATCGGCACCGACTTGGCGGTACGCGGGTACACGCCGCCGCCGGCCGAGATCAACTCCCGGTTGTAGTCCTCCCACGACGAGCGGGGCAGCTCGAACAACCGCCTCCGCTCCGTGTACGAGGTGGCGGCGTCCGGGTCCGGGTCGAGGAAGATGTGCCGGTGGTCGAACGCGGCCACCAGCCGGATGTGCTCCGACAACAGCATCCCGTTGCCGAACACGTCGCCGGACATGTCGCCCACGCCCACGACGGTGAAGTCCTGGGTCTGGGTGTCGTGGCCCATCTCGCGGAAGTGCCGCTTCACCGACTCCCAGGCGCCCCGGGCGGTGATGCCCATCTTCTTGTGGTCGTACCCGGCGGAACCACCGGAGGCGAACGCGTCGCCGAGCCAGAAGTTGTGCGCCGTGGAGATCTCGTTGGCGATGTCCGAGAACGTCGCCGTGCCCTTGTCCGCCGCGACCACCATGTACGGGTCGTCGCCGTCGTGCCGGACCACGTCCTCCGGCGGCACGATCTCGCCGCTGACGATGTTGTCCGCGACGTCCAGCAGCGCCGAGATGAACTCCTTGTAGCAGACGACCGCCTCGTCGCGGTCCCCCGGCTTCTGCTTGAGCACGAAGCCGCCCTTCGCGCCGACCGGCACGATCACGGCGTTCTTCACCATCTGCGCCTTGACCAGGCCGAGCACCTCGGTGCGGAAGTCCTCCCGGCGGTCGGACCAGCGCAGCCCGCCCCGGGCCACCGGCCCGAACCGCAGGTGCACGCCCTCGAAGCGCGGCGAGTACACGAAGACCTCGAACTTCGGCCGGGGCGCCGGCAGGTCGGGGATCGCCTGCGGGTCCAGCTTGAACGCCACGTACGACTTCGGCCGCCCGTCCTCGCGCTTCTGGTAGAAGCTGGTGCGCAGGGTGGCCTGGATCAGCGTCAGGTAGGCGCGCAGGATCCGGTCCTGGTCGAGGCTGACGACGTCGTCCAGCGCGCCCCGGATCTCCGCGACCAGCTTCTCGCTGCGCCGCTCCCGCTCCTCGTGACCCATCGCGCCCGGCGCGAACCGGACCTCGAAGAGCTCCACCAGCAGCGTGACGATCCTCGGGTACGCGATGAAGGTCGACTCCATGTACTCCTGCGAGAAGACCGCGCCGGTCTGGCGCAGGTACTTCGCGTACGCCCGCAGCACCACCACCTGCCGCCAGGTGAGGCCGCTACGCAGCACCAGCTCGTTGAAGCCGTCGACCTCGGCCTCGCCCCGCCACGCCGCCGCGAAGGCGTTCTCCACGTGCGGGCGCACCTCGGCCAGCTCCTGGTGCCCCTCCGGCAGCCGCAGCCCGAAGTCGTAGAGGTAGACGCGGCCGTCGATCCGGTCCACCTCGTACGGGTGCTCGTCGACCACCCGGACGCCGAGGGAGTGCAGCACCGGCAGCACGGCGGAGAGCATCATCGGCTCGCCGTACCGGTAGACCTTGAAGCGGACGTCCATCGCCTCGTCGACGTCCGGGCCCCGCCCGCCGGCCCGCGGCGCGGCCTGCTTGCGGAACAGGTGCATCTCCAGCTGGCCGGGCTCCTCCAGCAGCTCCAGCTTGGCCAGGTCCTTCATCGCCTCGTACGGCGTGTGGCCGTCCTTGTAGCCCTCCGGGAAGGCGTCGGCGTACCGGCTGAACAGGTGCTTGGCCTGCTCGTCGCCGAGCTTGCGCTCCAACACCAGCCGGTAGTCGTCGTCCCACAGCCGGGTGGCGTCGGCCAACTCCTCGGCGAGCAGGTCGGCGTCGATGTCGCTCGGGGGCTTGGTCGGGTCGGTCCGGACGGTGAAGTGCACCCGGGCGAGCATCGACTCGGTGACCCGGGTCGTGTAGTCGACCCCGACGCCGTGCAGCTCGCGGAGCAGGATGTCCTGCATGCGCAGCCGGTTCTGCGTGGTGAACCGGTCCCGGGGCAGGTAGATCAGGCAGGAGATGAACCGCCCGTACGCGTCCCGGCGCAGGAACACCCGCAGCTGCCGGCGACCGGCCATCCGCAGCACGCCGATCACCGCATGGTAGAGGTCGTCGGTCTTGATCTGGAACAGCTCGTCGCGCGGGTAGGTCTCCAGGATCTGCAGCAGGTCCTTGCCGGAGTGGCTGCGCTGGCTCAGGCCGGAGCGGTCCAGCACCTCGGCCACCTTGCGGCGGACCACCGGCAGCTCACGCACGCTGGTGCGGTACGCGGCGGTGGAGAACAGGCCCAGGAAGCGCCGCTCGCCGACCACCTCGCCGGCCTCGTTGAAGATCTTGAAGCCGATGTAGTCGAGGTAGGCGGAGCGGTGCACGGTCGCCCGCGAGTTCGCCTTGGTGATGATCAGCAGGCGCTTCTCGGTGACCTTGTCGTGCGCCTCCGGCGTCATCGACGACAGCGGCCGGGCCTCCGGGGAGTCCTGGCGCAGGATGCCCAGCCCGGTGCCGAGCACGGCCTCCAACGCCTGTCCCCCGTCACCGGTGTCGGCCAGGCGGTACTCCCGGTAGCCGAGGAACGTGAAGTGGTCGTGGGCGAGCCAGCGGAGCAACTCCACCGAGTCGGTGATGTCCTTCTCCGGCACCGGCGGCCGGTTGTCCGACGTCCGCGCGGCGGCCAGCTCGTCGGCGAGGGCGAGGGCCCGCTGGCGCATCTTCGGCCAGTCCTCGACCGCCTCCCGCACGTCGGTCAGCACGCGCTGGAGCTCGCGGCGCAGCTTCTCCCGTTCGGCGGCGTCCCGGACCGGGTCGATCTCGATGTGCATCCAGCTCTCGACCAGGTCGCCGGCGAGCGCGTCGTCGGGCTCGACGTCGGCGGAGACCTCGACCAGCCGGCCCAGCGGCTCGCGCCGCACCACCACCAGCGGGTGCACCAGCAGGTGCACGTCCAGGTGACGCGCGTTGAGCAGGGCCGTCACCGAGTCGACCAGGAAGGGCATGTCGTCGGTCACGATCTCGATGACCGTGTGGTGCTGGTCGGCGTCGGGCTCGTGGATGCGGAGCTTCAACTCGCCCGGCACCCGCTGCTCGGCGAGGTCCCGGTGCGCGCGCGCCGCTTCGAGCATCTCCTCGGCGGTGAAGCCGATCAGCTCCTCGTCCGGCGCGAACCGCCAGAAGCGGCTGACCAGGGTCGCCACGTCGTGGTCGTCGCCGGCGAGCGCCACGGCCTGGGCCACCAGGCGCTCCGCGTTGGGTACCGGCTCGTCGAGCTCGTTGTCCTCCACGTCGTCGGCCAGCGCGTCAGCGGGTAGGCCCAGGTCGTAGATCGTGTCGATACTCGTACCGGTCATCCCGGTCACCCCTGTGTCGGGCCGGCCGAAGCCGTCCCCGTCGGTTGCCGAATCGAAGCTGTCGTCCCGGCTGGTGTCAGCCTGCCGGAGGTCGGGTCCCGGTTTGATCGCCGGACGCCGGTCCATCGGTGCCACTCCCCTCGACCCACCGCGTTGTGGGTCACTCTGCCGCCCAGCCTAGGCCTGCCGTTCCGCGCCTTCGTCGGCGGACCACGGTGCGGACGTCCGGTTCCGGACTTTGTCCTTTCACCCGTTGCGGATACGAGGTTGGCCGGTCGGGGGTTACCCCGCCACCGGTTGTTCATCACCCCGTCGCAGGCCCGTCTTTGCGCACGTCGCAGCCGCCTCGGGACGATACGGACGGCGCGGCCGTACTAGCGTGACGGCAGTTCCGAGATCGGAGGACTGCTCCATGCACCCCTCGTACCCCAGCCGTCACCCTCGCAACCGGCTCCGCCCGTCGCTCGCGCTGCTCGCCGTGACCGCGCTCGCGGCCGGCGCGCTCACCGCCTGCTCGGACAACGACGGGCCGGAGCACAGCGTCGACGCGTTCCTGGCCGGCTGGCGGTCCGGGGACCTCCAGGCCGTCGGGTTCGTGGACCCGACGGGCGCGAAGGTGCCGGCCGCCGACGTGTCCCGCGAGATCAAGGAGCTCTCCGGCGAGCTGGCGGCCACGCCGCCGGCGCTGAGCCGCCAGGGCGACGCGAAGATCACCGCGGACGTCGCGACGGCGGTGGTCACGGTCGAGTGGAGCCTCCCGGGTCAGACCCGCTGGGCGTACGACCGGCAGGTGCGGCTCAGCCGCGGCGGCGACGACGAGTGGCGGGTGATCTGGGAGCCGCAGTTGGTGCAGGAGCAGCTCAGCCGGGGCGACCGGCTCGGGCTGCGCCGGGACCCCGGCCCCCGGGCCGCGGTGCTCGACGCCGCCGGCCAGCCGATCGTGGCGCCCCGGCCCGTGGTGCGGGTGGGGCTGCAACCGAGCGAGGTCACCGACGTGGCGGGCCTGACCCGGAAGCTGGACGCGGCCTTCCGGGCGATCCGGCCGGCGATCACCCCGCCGGTGGACCTCTCCGGCCTGCCCAAGCGGCTCGCCGACGCCGACCCGGGCGCGTTCGTCGAGGTGGTCACCCTGCGCGAGGAGGCGTACCGGCAGATCAAGACCCGCATCTACGACCTGCCGGGCACCAAGTTCCGCAGCGACAAGCTCGACCTCGCGCCCACCCGCGAGTTCGCCCGGGCGGTGCTCGGCTCGGTCGACCCTGCCCAGGCCGACGACCTGGCGAAGCACCCCGACCGGTACGCGGCCGGCGACCTGGTCGGCCACGGCGGCCTCCAGGGCCGCTACGACGAACGACTGCGCGGCGCGCCCGGGCTGACCGTGATCACCGAGCGGCCCGGCCCGGACGGCACGCTGGTCCCCACCGGCACCGAGGTGTTCCGCCGCGAGCCGCAGCCGGGGCAGCCGCTGAAGACCACGCTCGACGTGGCCACCCAGAACGCGGCCGACGCCGCCCTGCGCGCCGAGAAGCGCCGGGCGGCGCTGGTGGCGGTGCGGATCAGCGACGGTGCCGTGCTCGCCGCCGCCAACGGTCCCGGCGCGGCCGGGGAGAACCTGGCCTTCACCGCCCAGGTCCCGCCGGGCTCCACGTTCAAGATGGTCAGCGCACTCGGCCTGCTCGACCTCGGCGCGGTGACGCCGGACGCGACGGTGGCCTGCCCGAAGACGTTCACGGTGGACGGCCGGCCGTTCAAGAACTCCGACAACTTCGAGCTGGGGGCAGTGCCGTTCCGCACCGACTTCGCCAAGTCCTGCAACACGGCGTTCACCGCGCTGGCGCCGAAGCTCGGCCCCGACGGGCTGGCCGTCGCCGGCCGGTCGCTCGGGCTTGAGGGGCAGTGGGACGTGGGCCTCGACGCCTTCACGGGCAAGGTCTCCGCGAACGGCGGCGCGACCGAGCAGGCCGCCGCCGCGATCGGACAGGGCACCACGGTCGTCAGCCCGCTGGCCATGGCGTCCGCCACCGCGGCGGTCGCCCGGGGGCGCTTCGAACAGCCGAAACTGGTGCTCGACCCGGCCCCGGCGCAGCCCGCCGCCCCCGGCCCGCAGCTCAAGCCGGAGTCGGTCGAGGCGGTCAAGGCGATGATGCGCGAGGTGGTGACGGCGGGCTCCGGCACCGCGCTGAAGGACGTGCCGGGTGCGCCGGTGCACGGCAAGACCGGCACCGCCGAGTACGACAACAACCCGGCGCACACGCACGCATGGTTCGTCGGCTGGCAAGGCGACGTCGCGTTCGCGGTCTTCGTCGAGCAGGGCGGCGCCAGCACCGCCACCGCCGTCCCCGCCGCCGAGCGTTTCCTGCGCGCCCTGGCCCGCTGACGCGCCCCACGCCCCCGCCCTACCACGGATCGCACCCGACCGGACCGGGTGACGCGGACACAGGACCGACACCCACCAGCTCCGGCAGGCGTCACGGGTGGAACCTCATGGACGTCAAACGTCGACGGTGACAGCCATGGGGTTCCACCGGCACTCCCGAGCCAGCCCGCGCCGGACGAGACCGGGCTCGCAGACGGGGCAGCTCAGCGCCCAGCACCGCGCAGCGGCTGGGCAAGGCCGCCAGGGGCCGGGGGCGGGAGCCGACGCCGGGGGCGGGGCCGGGGGCCGACGCCGCGGCCGACAGTAGTCGCGGAGAGAACCACAGGGGCCCGAGTCGGACGAACCGATGGACCGGCTCTGCCGGAGACCCCGACAGCCGTCAGGCGATGCCGGCGGTGGACGGCGAGGTGCCGTCGTCGGTCGCTGACGGCGAATCCTCCGGGCCCAGGCCCGCGAGCGGCGCCCGGCGCAAGAGGCCAGGCCCGGCGGAGGCAGGCGGACCGACCGGTTCCGGCGCGGCCAGGCCGGGACCGGTGCCGTCGGCCACCGGGGCAACCACCCCGACCGCGTCAACCGGGCCGACCGGTCCGACCGACCCGAGAAGAGCTGGCGGAACGCCCTCGGCGCGCGCCTCGACGCCGCCGCCCGGGCGACGGTCGTCATCGTCGTCCTCGGGGGCGGGGACGGCGGCAGAAGCGGGAACGGGCGAGGGCATGATCGGGGGCTCCGGACGGCCGTTGCCCCGCCGGGCCGAGGGTACCGACAGGGCGCGGACCGAGGAGTTGCCGGCCGACGAGGCGCGGACCGTGGGGGCGGTAGCCGCCGACGAGTCCGGCAGCAGCCGGGGCGGCAACGCGCCCGGGGCGGAGACGGGGCGCAGCCCGGCCACGACGGTGTTGACGATCTCGGCCGCGTACGCGCCGTCCGGGTCGTAGTCGGGGTCGAAGACGGTCAGCTCGACGCCGAGGCAGTGCGGGGTGTCGACCAGCCCGGCGAGCAGGATCTCCAGCTCGGCGAAGGCGATGCCGCCCGGGTCGGGGGCGTCCACGGCCGGCATCACAGCCGGGTCCAGCACGTCCACGTCGATGTGCACCCAGTAGCCGGCGCAGTCGGCGAGTTGCTCGTGCGCCCACTGGGCGGTACGCGCCGCGCCCTCGGCGCGCAGCGCCGGCACCGGACGGGTGGTGATCCCGGCGGCCTGGAGGTCGAGGCGGTACTCGTCCTGCGCGCGGATGCCGAGCACCACCACGTCGATGTCCCGGAAGTACGGCCGGCGCCCCTCGATGGCGGCCAGGTCGGCCTGCCCTCGCCCGGTGACGAGGGCGAGGTCCTCCCCCGCCGCCGCGCCCACGTAGGAGGCGTTGCCGGGGTGCCGGAAGTCCGAGTGGCCGTCGACGAAGACCAGCCCGATGCGGCCGCCGACCGCCTCGCCGAGCCGGTGCATGGCCAGCGCCGAGCCGAGCAGGATCGAGCAGTCGCCCCCGAGGACCAGCGGGAACTCCCCGCGGTCGATGATGGCGCCGATCCGCTCGGCGAGCGCCGCCGAGTAGTCGGCGATCTCCCGGGCGTGGCAGACCCCGTCGCCGGGTCGCCAGTCGCCGGGGTCGTAGCGGGGCGGGGTGAGGCAGCCGGCGTCGCGGGCCCGCAGCCGGGCGAGCAGCCCCTGGTCGCGCAGCGCACCGGGGGCCTTGGCGCAGCCCGGCACCGAGGTGGGCGTGGGTGGGCGCAGGCCGAGGTTGCTGGGCGCGTCGAGGACGGCGATCCGGCGCATCATGGGCTCCCGTCCTCAGGTGTCGGGCGGGCCGGCCGGAACGCCGGCCCGCGCTGGCGTGCTACGTGCTCAGAACAGGGCGCTGGCCAACGCCCGGCGGGCCGAGGCGACCGCCGGGTCCTCCGGCCCGGCGACCGCGAAGAGGCCGACCAGGTGCTGGCGTACCTTCTCGCGGTCGTCGCCGGCGGTGCGACGGACCAGGCCCACCAGGCGGGCGTACGCCGCCTCGGCCTGACCGCTGAGCACCTCGATGTCGGCGGCCAGGAGCTGGGCCTCGACGTCGTCGGGGTTGGCCTGGGCGGCGGCGATCGCCGCGCCCGGGTCGGCCCCCGCCACCCGGCGGGCCAGCCCGACCTGGGCGAGGCCCGCCTCCGCCGCTGCGTCCGCCGGGGACTCGGCCAGGATCTTCCTGTACGCCCGCTCGGCCGCGTCCAGGTCGCCGCTCATCAGGGCGTCGTCGGCCTCGTCGAGGCGCGGGTCCTCCGGCTCGGCGACGGTCACGCCACCGGCCTTGAGCACCGCCTGGATCCACTGCCGCAGCTGTGCCTCGGGCACCACGCCCGAGAAGGCGTCGATCGGCTGGCCGCCGACCACCGCGTAGACCATCGGGATGCCCTGCACCCGGAACATCTGGGCGATCCGCGGGTTGGCGTCCACGTCGATCTTGGCGAGCACCCAGGCGCCGCCGCCCTCCGCGGCCAACCGCTCCAGCACCGGCGAGAGTTGCTTGCACGGCTCGCACCACTCGGCCCAGAAGTCCACGATCACCGGTGTGGTGAGCGAGCGTTCGAGAACCTCGGACTGGAATGTCGCCTCGCTGACGTCGATGACGCTGACGCCGCCGCCGGCGGTGCCGGGCAGGCCTCCCGAGGGGCCGGGCTGGGCGGGGGCGGTGGGGCGGGCGGGGGCCGGTGCGGGGGTGCGCAGCGCGCTGAGGTCGACCGCGCCGCGGGTGAAGATCGACGAGGTGATCCGTGGGTCGCTCATGGTTACCTAGTCTCGCACGCGACCCGCCGAACTCAGATCAACCGCGACGGCGACAGTTGCAACTGTCACGACCGGTCGTCGCAGGTGTGGGGCTTCTGCCGGAAAGCCGACGGCGCCGGGGAGTTCCCCGGCGCCGTCGGGCGGATCAGAAGCGGGCGGGCTCGCGGTAGACGCCCCACTCGGCGCGCAGGGCGTCGCAGATCTCGCCGAGGGTGGCCTCGGCGCGTACGGCGTCCAGCATGGCCGGGATCATGTTCCCGTCGGTCCGGCCGACCGCGACCATCCGCTCGATCGCCGCCTTGACGGCGGAGTCGTCCCGGCCGGCCTTGCGCTCGGCCAGCACCCGGCGCTGCTCCAGTTCCACCTCGTGCGAGATGCGCAGGATCTCCAGGTCCTTGGCGACCGTGCCGGTGTGGCAGTTGACGCCGACGATCTTCTTGTCGCCCTTCTCCAGCGCCTGCTGGTAGACGAAGGCAGACTCGGCGATGTGGCCGGTGAACCAGCCGTCCTCGATGCCGCGCAGGATGCCGGAGGTCATCGGGCCGATCTGGTGCGGGCCCTCCCCGCCGAGCTGCCGGATCCGGGCGAAGATCGCCTCCGCCTCGGCCTCGATCTTGTCGGTGAGCGCCTCCACGTACCACGAACCGCCGAGCGGGTCGGCCACGTTGGTCACCCCGGTCTCCTCCATCAGCACCTGCTGCGTACGCAGGGCGATCTCGGCGGACTCGTCGGTGGGCAGCGCGAGGGTCTCGTCCAGCGCGTTGGTGTGCAGGGAGTTGGTCCCGCCGAGCACCGCGGCGAGCGCCTCGACGGCCGTCCGCACGACGTTGTTGACCGGCTGCTGGGCGGTCAGCGACACCCCGGCGGTCTGGGTGTGGAACCGTAGCCAGAGCGCCTTCTCGCTGGTCGCGCCGTAGACGTCGCGCAGCCAGCGGGCCCAGATCCGGCGGGCGGCCCGGAACTTGGCGATCTCCTCGAAGAAGTCGACGTGCGAGTCGAAGAAGAAGCTCAGGCCCGGGGCGAAGACGTTGACGTCCAGCCCGCGCGAGAGCCCCAGCTCGACGTAGCCGAACCCGTCGGCGAGCGTGTACGCCAACTCCTGCGCGGCCGTCGCGCCGGCCTCCCGGATGTGGTAGCCGGAGACCGAGAGCGGCTTGTAGCGCGGGATCTCCCGGGCGCAGTACTCCATCAGGTCGCCGATCAGGCGCAGGTGCGGCTCCGGGTCGAAGAGCCACTCCTTCTGCGCGATGTACTCCTTGAAGATGTCGGTCTGCAGCGTGCCGTCCAGCCGGGACAGGTCGGCGCCCTGCCGCTCGGCGGCCACCAGGTACATGCAGAACACGGGCACGGCCGGCCCGGAGATGGTCATCGAGGTGGTCACGCCGGCCAGGTCGATGCCGTCGAAGAGCGTCTCCATGTCGGCGGCGCTGTCCACCGCGACGCCGCAGTGGCCCACCTCGCCGAGCGACTGCGGGTCGTCCGAGTCCCGGCCCATGAGGGTGGGCATGTCGAAGGCGACCGAGAGGCCGCCGCCGCCCGCGCCGAGGATCATCTTGTAGCGCTCGTTGGTCTGCCGGGCGTTGCCGAAGCCGGCGAACTGCCGGATGGTCCAGGTCCGCCCGCGGTAGCCGGTCGGGTACAGACCCCGGGTGTACGGGTACTCGCCCGGCCAGCCGATCCGCTCGAAGCCCGGGTAGGCGACGCCCTCCGGCGGCCCGTAGACCGGGTCGACGGGCATCCCGGAGAGCGTGGTGAAGTCGGCGTCCCGCTTGCGCGCGGCGTCGTAGCGGGCCTGCCAGCGTGCCCGTCCGGCTGCGATCTCGTCGGCGTTCATCCGCGGGGCTCCTCCTCGAGTCCTCGACCTGCACGTCGAGTGTAGAGCCCAGCCTGAACGATCGCTAAGGCAACTCGTACCGGCCGGTAACCTGAGCTGCCCGTGCCGGTCAGGCGGTCGGCGCGGCGGGCTCCCCCAGCGTCACGTCATCGACCCGGATGTTGATCTCGTCGACCCGCAGCCCGTACGCCTCGACCGCCTCCGTCACCTTCACCCGGACGGCGTCGGTCACCTGCGGCACCGGCCGGCCCGCCTCGATCACGATGACCAGGTTGACCACGGCCGCGCCGTTCGTGACGTGGGCCGAGCAGCCCCGCCGGGCGTCGCCGACCTGGTCCAGCCCGACCTTGTCGAGCACCGCGTTGAAGAACCGGGCCACGTCGCCGCCCAGCTCGGCCACCCCGGGCACCGACCGGGTGGCGGCCACCGCGATCTTCTCCACCACCTCGTCGGAGACGTGCGTGCTCCCGCCCGCCACCGCGTCCGGCGTCACCGACAGCTCCTGGGTCGCCTCGTCGCCCATCGTCCCCCCACTCGCCGCGCACCGCCCCACGGGTCCGTGGAGCGGTGCGAGCGTACTAGGTCGGCGGGTCCGGGAGGGGACGCCTCAGGAGCCGAGTTGAGCGAGCAGCTCGTCGGCCGCCGCGTACGGGTCGAGGGCGCCCTCGGCCACCTTCGCGGCGAGCGCCGGCAGCTCCGTACCGTCGCGCAGGGAGCCGATCCGGGCGCGGAGCACGCCCAGCGCGATCGCCTCGATCTCGGCGGCGGCCCGCGCCTCCTGGCGGCGGCGCAGCTCGCCGTGCTCGACCAGCCAGCCCCGGTGCTTGTCGATGGCGGCGGCGATGTCATCGATCCCCTCGCCCCGCGCGGCGATCGCACGCACCACCTGCGGCCGCCACTGGCCCGGCCCGCGCTCGCCCAGGGCGATCATGCCCTGGATGTCGCGCACCGTCGCGTCGGCGCCATCCCGGTCCGCCTTGTTGACCACGAAGACGTCGGCGATCTCCAGGATGCCGGCCTTGACCGCCTGGATCGCGTCGCCCATGCCCGGGGCGAGCAGCACCAGCGTGGTGTCGGCCAGCGAGGCGACCTCCACCTCGGCCTGCCCGACGCCGACGGTCTCCACCAGCACCACGTCGCAGCCGGCGCCCTCCAACACGCGGACCGCCTGCGGCGTGGCCGCCGACAGCCCGCCGAGGTGCCCCCGGCTGGACATCGAGCGGATGTAGACGCCCGGGTCGGTCGCGTGGTCCTGCATCCGGACCCGGTCGCCGAGGATCGCCCCGCCCGTGAACGGGCTGGACGGGTCGATCGCCAGCACGCCGACCCGGTGCCCCCGGGCGCGCAGCGCCCGGACCAGCTCGTTGGTGGTGGTGGACTTGCCCACCCCGGGCGAGCCGGTCAGGCCGACCACCTGGGCCTGCCCGGCGTACGGCGCGAGCGCCGCCGCGATCCGCGGCAGCGTCTCGTCGCCCGACTCGACCAGGGTGATCAGCCGGGCCACCGCGCGGGGATCCCCCGCGCGGGCCCGCTCGACCAGCATCGGCACGTCCCGGCTGCGGCGCACCGGGGGTGCGCCCGCCGCCGGGACGTCGTCGACGATCTCGCTCACTGCACTGCCTCTGTTCGCGACTGCGGGGCTCGCAAGACCGGCTCACTCCTCCCGCTCACTGCACTGCCTTCGTTTTTCGGCGGCTCTACCCGATCAGCGGCGCGCCGCGCTCACTGACCGCTCTCGCCGGGGGCCGGGACGTGGATGACCAGTGCGTCGCCCTGGCCGCCGCCACCGCAGAGCGCGGCCGCGCCGGTGCCGCCGCCCCGGCGCTTGAGCTCCAGGGCCAGGGTGAGCACCAGCCGGGCGCCGGACATGCCGATCGGGTGGCCCAGCGCGATCGCGCCGCCGTTGACGTTGACCTTGTCCGGGCTGATGCCGAGGTCACGGGTGGACTGGATGCCGACCTGGGCGAACGCCTCGTTGATCTCGATGAGGTCGAGGTCCTCGACGCTCAGCCCGCCCTTCTTCAGGGCGTGCTGGATGGCGTTGGACGGCTGCGAGTGCAGGGAGTTGTCCGGCCCCGCCACGTTGCCGTGCGCGCCGATCTCGGCCAGCCAGGTCAGGCCCAGCTCCTTGGCCTTGGCCTTGCTCATTACGACCACGGCGGCGGCGCCGTCGGAGATCGGCGAGGAGCTGCCGGCGGTGATGGTGCCGTCCTTGGTGAACGAGGGCCGCAGCTTGGCCAGCACCTCGACGGTGGTGTCCGGGCGGATGCCCTCGTCCTCGCTGATCACCAGCGGGTCACCCTTGCGCTGCGGGATGACCACCGGGGTGATCTCGTCGGCGAAGTGGCCGTTCTTCTGCGCGGCGGCGGCCCGCTGGTGGCTGGCCGCGGCGAACGCGTCCTGCTCCTCGCGGCTGATGCCGTGCTTCGCGCCGAGCCGCTCGGTCGACTCGCCCATCGAGCAGCAGTCCCAGGCGTCGGTGAGCCCGTCCAGCGCCATGTGGTCCTTGACCACGACGTCGCCGTACTTGTAGCCGCCGCGCTGACCGAGCAGCAGGTGCGGGGCGTTGGTCATCGACTCCATGCCGCCGGCCACCACGATGTCGAACTCGCCGGCCCGGATGAGCTGGTCGGCCAGGGCGATCGCGTCCAGGCCGGAGAGGCAGACCTTGTTGATGGTCAGGGCCGGCACGGACATCGGGATGCCCGCCTCGACCGCCGCCTGGCGGGCCGGGATCTGCCCGGCACCGGCCTGGAGCACCTGACCCATGATCACGTACTGGACCTGCTCGGGGGCGACGCCGGCGCGCTCCAGCGCCGCCTTGATCGCCACGCCGCCGAGCCTGGTCGCGGAGAGGTCCTTGAGGTTGCCCAGCAGGCGCCCCATGGGGGTCCGCGCGCCGCTGACGATCACCGAAGCCATTGCCTGCCTCCGAGGGGGTGCCGACCTGTACGCCTTAACGATTGTTCGGTCAGACTAGCGCCATGGCTGAGAACTCCCCCGTCGAGACCGCTGCCGACTATGTCACAGACATCGGCCTGCTCCGCATCGACCACGTCGGGGTCGCCGTGGCCGACCTGGACGCCGCGATCGACTTCTACCAGCGCACCTTCGGGATGCGCTGCGTGCACACCGAGACCAACGCCGAGCAGGGCGTCCGCGAGGCGATGCTGGCCGTCGGCCCGACCACCGAGGGCGGCTGCCTGCAACTGCTGGCCCCGTTGACGCCCGAGTCGACCATCGCGAAGTTCCTGGACCGCAAGGGGCCGGGCGTGCAGCAGGTGGCGTACACGGTCGCCGACATCGACGCCGCCTGTGCGGCGCTGCGCGAGCGGGGCGTGAAGCTGCTCTACGACACCCCGAAGCGCGGCACGTCGAACTCCCGGGTCAACTTCGTCCACCCGAAGGACGCCGGCGGCGTGCTCGTCGAGCTGGTCGAGCCCGCCGCGCACTGACGCCCACGACCGGCCCCCACCACCGACCGGGGGCCGGTGACCACCGGCGTCGAGCGCGGCGCTGCGCGGTACGACCGCCGCCCGGACACCTCCACGCATCGGCCGATGCAGTTTTTCACAGAGGACTTCCAGCCCTAGCTACCGTTCAGTAACGTCCCGCCCCAACAGGAGCTCGGCCGTGCCGGATGTGTCGGATGCCGACATGGCGGCCGGCCGCACTCACGCCGACGATGGCAGCACCCAGGCCCGCGTGCGCGGGTGCGGACGAACGGGAGGTCGACGTGCAGGACATCCTCGAAGCGATCATGGCGGCGGAGGGATCCGACCAACCGGAGCGGGAGCTCGGCGGCATCGCCGGCCTGCCGGTCCCGGAGTCGTACCGGGGCGTCGTGGTGCGCGCCGACGAGGCCCGGATGTTCGACGGCCTGGCCACCCGGGACAAGGACCCGCGCAAGGCGCTGCACGTGCAGGAGGTGCCGACGCCGGAACTCGGGCCGGGCGAGGCGCTCGTCGCGGTCATGGCCAGCGCGATCAACTACAACACGGTCTGGACCAGCATCTTCGAGCCGCTGTCGACCTTCAAGTTCCTCCAGCGCTACGGCCGGCACTCCGAGCTGACCAAGCGGCACGACCTGCCGTACCACGTGGTCGGCTCGGACGCCGCCGGCGTGGTGCTGCGCACCGGGCCCGGGGTGACCCGCTGGAAGGCCGGCGACGAGGTGGTCGCGCACTGCCTGTCGGTGGAGTTGGAGGACGCGCCCGGGCACGACGACACCATGCTCGACCCGCAGCAGCGGATCTGGGGCTTCGAGACCAACTTCGGCGGCCTCGCCGAGCTGGCCGTGGTCAAGGCCAACCAGCTGATGCCCAAGCCGCGCCACCTGAGCTGGGAGGAGGCGGCCAGCCCCGGCCTGGTCAACTCGACGGCGTACCGGCAGCTCGTGTCGCACCACGGGGCGAACATGAAGCAGGGCGACGTCGTGCTGATCTGGGGCGCCTCCGGCGGCCTCGGCGGGTACGCCACCCAGATGGCGCTCAACGGCGGAGCGATCCCGGTCTGCGTGGTGTCCTCCCCCGACAAGGCGGAGCTGTGCCGCAGGATGGGCGCCGAGCTGGTGATCGACCGGGCCGCCGAGGGCTTCCGCTTCTGGAAGGACGAGGAGACCCAGGATCCGGACGAGTGGCGCCGCTTCGGCGAGCGGATCCGCGAGCTGACCGGCGGCGAGGACCCGGACATCGTCTTCGAGCACCCGGGCCGGGAGACCTTCGGCGCGAGCGTCTACGTGACCAAGCGCGGCGGCACCGTCGTCACCTGCGCCTCCACCAGCGGCTACCAGCACCAGTACGACAACCGCTACCTCTGGATGCACCTGAAGCGGATCGTCGGCAGCCACTTCGCCAACTACCGTGAGGCGTGGGAGGCGAACCGGCTGGTGGCACTGGGCAAGATCCACCCGACCGTGTCCAGGACCTACGGCCTGGAGCAGACCGGCCAGGCCGCGTACGAGGTGCACCGCAACGCGCACCAGGGCAAGGTCGGCGTCCGCTGCCTCGCCCCCTCTGACGGGCTCGGCGTGCGCGACCGCGAGCTGCGCTCCCGGCACGAGGACGCGATCAACCGGTTCCGCGGCCACTGACCACACCGACGAGTCATTGGGGCGAACGACGATCGTTTTCCGCCACCGACGCGGGCGCTCATTCGAGCGACCCGGCCATGCGCGACAAAGGGCCGCGGCGATCTCCCGCGGCCCTTTTCCGTAGTCACTCTCCGTGCCGTCCGACCCGCCCGGGACCTGCCAAGATCGCCGATCGGTGCCGCCTCCCGGGACTCCCGCAGTTGACCATGTAAAGAGGACGCGAAAGCTCGGGACCGCTCTTGCGAAGCACCCTGGGGAGTCTGCGAGTATGTCCCAATGCCCCAGCAGTCCTCCCCTCTTGCGTTCTTCGATAACGCGAACTCCCAGCCCGATTTCACCGTCGGCCTACGCGGCTACAACACCCACCAGGTCGATGACTTCATCGGCCGGATGACGGCCGCGCTGACCCAGTCCGAGCAGGCCCGGGCCGAGGCCGAGCAGCGCATGAACGACGCCCAGCGCCGGCTCCGCCAGGCCGAACAGCGCATGAGCACGCTGGAGCAGAAACTCGCCGACACCAACAAGCAGCTCGAGGAGAACAGCCGGCCCACCCTCTCCGGCCTCGGCACCCGCGTCGAGCAGATCCTCCGGCTGGCGGAGGAGCAGGCCAACGACCACCGCAACGAGGCCAAGCGCGAGTCGGAGGGCATCCTCTCCGCCGCCCGCCTCGAGGCCCGCGAGATCACCGACAAGGCGCGGGCCGAGGCGGCGGCGATGAAGGCCACCGCCGAGCGGGAGGCCGGCAGCGTCCGCACCGCCGCCGAGCGCGAGGCCGCCGAGGTCCGCGTCCAGGCCCGGCGCGAGGCCGACACGCTGCGCGCCGACGCCGACCGCGAGACCAAGCAGCTGCGCACGGTCACCGCGCACGAGGTCGCCGAGCTGAAGTCCACCGTCGAGCGCGAGGTCGCCACCCTCCGGGCGACCGCCGAGCGGGAGATCACCCAGCAGCGGGCGAAGGCCGCCCGGGAGGCCGAGGAGAAGCGCGCCGAGGCGACCAAGCTGCTCACCGACGCGCGGGACAAGCGCGACAAGGACCTCCAGGCCCTGGAGCTCCAGCTCGCCGAGCGCCGGGAGAAGGCCGAGCGCGAGGAGTCGGAGCGGCACGCGGCGCAGGTCGCGCAGACCCAGAAGCTGGTCAGCGAGGCGGAGCAGCGGGCCCACGCGGCGCAGGAGCGGGCCAAGGAGATCGAGCAGCGCGCCGAGGCCCGCCGGGTCGAGTCGGAGCGCACCGCCAACGAGACGGTCGACAAGGCCAAGGCGCTGGCCGAGAAGACGCTCGGCGAGGCGAAGGCCGAGGCGAAGCGGCTGCTCACCGAGGCGCGCACCGAGGCCGAGCTGACCACCCAGGCGGCTCGCCGCGAGGTCGAGGACCTCACCCGGCAGAAGGACGCCGTCACCTCCCAGCTCGGCCAGATGCTCTCCGGCCTCGCCGGCATCGTGCCGGGCGTGCCGGCCACGCAGCCGGCCGCGCCGGCCAAGCCCGAGGCGAAGAAGGCCGACGGCGCGGACGAGCGGGTGGCTGCCGAGACGTCCAACTGACCGACCCGACCGGGGGGCATGACGACGGCGCGGGGTGACACCGGGTGACCGGTGTGCCCCGCGCCGTATGCGTTTTCCCGCCAGGGAATTGCCCGGGCGTGGCCGCAGTGAAGTAGGTCCCATCCGGGGCGTCCGTATCGCCCCAGCAGAGCCGGATGCGTGTGAGGATGGGGGCATGTCGCACGGCGAGGAACTGTTCGCTCTCGGCGGGGACGTGACCACGGAGCCCAGCTTCGAGTCCGCTCTGCGGGGGTACGAGAAACGACAGGTCGACCGGTACGTCGCTCGTGCGGAGCACGAGATCGCGGCCCTCGCGGCCGAGCGGGAACAGGCCTACACACAGATCCACAAGCTCGCCGGCCAGGTGGAGGTGCTCCAGCGGGACCTCGCCCAGGCGCGCAAGTCGTCCGGCGCGCTGGAGAACGTCTCCTTCCGGCACCTCGGCCCGCGGGTGGAACAGATCCTCACCCTCGCCGAGGAGCAGGCCGACGCGGTCCTGGTCGCCGCCAACCAGGAGATCGAGGCGCGCCGGGCCGCCGCCGAGCACATCATCGATGAGGCACGCGAACAGGCCGCCACCGCGCTCAAGGACTTCGAGATCGCGCTGGCCGCCCGCCGGGCGGAGGAGGAGCGGCACAGCGCGGCCCGCAAGGCCGAGGCGGACGCCGCGGTCCGGACCGCCAAGGAGGAGGCCGCGCGGCTGGGCAAGGCCGCCCAGGAGGCGCTGGCGAAGGCCCAGCAGGAGGCCGCCCAGCTGCGGGACGCGGCCAAGGAGATCCACCACCGGGCCCAGCAGGAGGCGACCAAGCTCCGCGAGGCCGCCAAGGAGGTCCACGCCAGGGCCCAGCAGGAGGCCACCCAGCTCCGCGAGGCCGCCAAGGAGGTCCACGCCAAGGCCCAGCAGGAGGCCAAGCGCCTGGTCGACCAGGCCACCGAGGCGGGCCGGGCCACCCACGCCAAGGCCCAGCGGGACGCCAAGCAGATCATCGACGACGCCGCCCAGGCCGGCCGGGCCACCCGCGACAAGGCCCGGCAGGAGGCGGAGCGGCTCACCACCCAGGCGGCCGAGGCGGCCAAGCGCAGCCGCGCCGAGACCGAGGCGTACGTGCAGCGGATGCGCACGGAGACCGAGGCGTACGTGCAGCAGGCCCGGGCGCAGACGCAGCAGGAGCTGGGCGCCTGGCGGGCCGGCGTGGAGCAGGAGGTCAACAGCCGCCGCGAGGCGGCGGACCGCGAGCTGACCCAGCGCCGGACGACCGCCGAGCAGGAGTTCGCCAAGCGCCGCGACGACCTGGAGAAGCAGTACAAGACCCGCCTCGCCGAGCTGGAGCAGCAGCACAAGAGCCGGCACGACGAGCTGGAGACCGGGTTCGAGTCGCGCCGCGCCACGCTGGAGTCGGAGTACACCAGCCGGAAGAACGAGATCGAGCAGGGTGCCGCCGCCGTCCGGCAGGCCGCCGAACGGGACGCGCTGGCGATGCGCCGCCAGGCCGAGGAGGAGGCGGCGACGCTGCTCGGCCGGGCCGAGTCGGAGGCGGCCGAGAAGCGCCGCACGGCCGACGAGCACGTGGCGACCTCGCGCCGCCAGTTCGAGGAGTACGCGGCGACGACGCAGCAGCACCTGGCCACCACCCAGCAGCACCTCGCCGCCACCCAGCAGGAGGCCGCGGCGAGCCGTCAGCAGCTCGCCCAGGTGATGCTGGAGATCGCGCAGGCCCAGCAGCAGCTCGCCGACCTGCGGCAGGAGACGTGGAAGTCGCGGCAGGAGTCCGACGAGTTGCAGCGGCAGGTCGCCGAGCTGCGGTTGGGGCTGGTCGGTGCGGCCGACGGACGGGGCGGGACGGCCACCGCCGCGGCCGGCCCGGTGGCCGACGGCGGGCGAGCCGGGACCGGCACCGCCACGGCGAACGGCGGGAAGGCGTCGACCGCCGCCGGGGCGGGCGGGGCGTCCGCGTCCCGGAGCGACGGGACGCCGGCGGGGCCGGGCGGGGCCAGTAAGGACACCGCCCCGGCCGCGGCGGGCGAGGCGAAGAAGGAGGCCGCGCCGGCCGGAGCGGGAGCGGCTCCGGCGGGTGGGGCCGGGGGCAAGGAGGCCGCCACGGTCGAGGACGGCAGGCCCGGCGCGGGCAAGGTCGAGCCGGCGGAGGCCGGCCAGCCGGCCAAGGGTCGGATCGAGCCGGCGGACGCCGGGCAGCCGGAGAGCGGCAAGGTCGCGTCCGTGACCACCGTCGACGGCGGCACCGCCAGCGCCGGCGTGGAGGGGGAGCCGACCGTGGCGGCGGTGCCGGGTGAGGCCGGCCGGGGCGCCACCCCGACGAAGATCACCAGCACCGGCGAGAACGGCAAGCGGCCGACGAAGCCGACCACCGACGAGCGCAGCGCCAAGCCGAGCAAGGTCGTCGTCGAGAAGGACTGACCACCCACCCGGCCGTTGGCCGGGCCGACGCGACCCGGTGGACGGACGGGGGTCGGTTCGGCGCCCTGACGACCACTACGCTCCTGATCGGAGCCCCCGGACCTGGGCTCCCCGCGCCCGGGGAAGCCGGCGGGCGCCGGCGAGAGTCGATCAGGGAGGTCCGGATGGCACAGGACGGACCTGCGGCGTCGGGCGCCGACCGGGAGCCCGAGGCCACCCCGGACCCAGCCGGGACGGCCGCCGAGCCGGAACGGGCCCCCGACCCGGGACGGAGGCGGGCCGCCGCGCGGGAGCGGACGGCCGAGCCCGGGCGGGAACGGGCCGCCGAGCGGGAGCGGGCCGGTGCGGTGCCCGAGGTCGAGGCGTCGACGCTGGGCGGCGACGAAATGCCGGCCGTCGGGACGGGGCGGTTCGGCACGCCGGGGCGGCCGCTGCGGCGCAGCAGCTTCCTGGTCGGCTTCACGGGGGCGGCCGGTGTGCTGCTCGCGTACGCCCTCTATCTGGGCCTGCGCAACGCGGCCGGAATCCTCGTCATGGTGGTCATCGCGATCTTCCTCGCCGTGGGCCTGCACCCCGCCGTGGTCCGGCTGCGGTCCTGGGGGCTCCCGCACGGCGCGGCGGTGGCGACGGTCGCGCTGACGGTCGTGCTGCTCCTCTGCGGCGGCGTGTTCGCCCTGGTGCCGCCGATCGTCACGCAGACCGGGCAGTTCGTCGACCAGTTGCCGAGCTACCTGGAGGAGTTGCGCCGCAACCGGACGGTCAACGACCTGGTGGAGCGGTACGACCTGATGGAGCGGATACAGAACGCGGCGAACCCGGCCACGATCGGGCGGGCGCTCGGCGGGGTGCTCGGCGGGGCCCAGATGCTCTTCGGCACGGTGCTCCGGGGGCTGACCGTGCTGGTGCTGACGATCTACTTCCTCGCCTACTTCGACCGACTCCGCGATCTGGGCTACTCGCTGGTGCCCCGGTCCCGCCGGGAGCGGGTGCGGCTGATCGGCGACGAGATCCTCACCAAGGTCGGCGCGTACATGGTGGGTGCGATCAGCATCGCGGTGCTGGCCGGGACGACCACGTTCGTCTTCGCGCTGGTCGTCGGGCTGCCGTACCCGTTCGCGCTGGCCGTGGTGGTCGCGGTGACCGACCTCGTCCCGCAGATCGGCGCCACGCTGGGCGCGGTGATCGTCAGCCTGGTCGGCTTCGCCACCGACCCGCCGGCCGGCATCGCCTGCGTGGTGTTCTTCCTGATCTACCAGCAGGTGGAGAACTACCTGATCTATCCCAAGGTCATGCGCCGGTCGGTGGCGGTCAACGAGGTGGCCGCCCTGGTCGCCGCGCTGCTCGGCGTGTCCCTGCTGGGCGTGGTGGGCGCGCTGATCGCAATCCCGGCGGTGGCCGCGTTCCAGCTCATCCTGCGGGAGGTGATCCTGCCCAGGCAGGAGTCCCGTTGACCCCGGCCGGGACCGCGACGACCGCCTGGCCCGCGGGCGGGCGGGTCAGCCGGCCTGGCCCGCGGGCGGGCCGGGCACCGGCCGGTCGGCGAAGGAGGCCACCGTGCGGTCGGCGTACGCGCTGACGTCGCCGGTCTCCACCGGGCCGTCCCAGGTGGTAGGCAGCGGCACGGCGGCGGCCGGGTCGACCCGGCGGACCACCTCGTCCAGCACGGTCTCGGCGTCGCCGACCCAGAGGTGCTTCGCGCCGGGCACCCCGACCACCTCGGCCTGCGGCACCGCCGCGAAGCGTTCCCGCGCCTCGTCGGGGCGCAGGTAGTCGTCGAACTCCGGCACCAGGGCGGTCAGCGGCTTGCCGGACGCCGCCCAGTGGTCGAGGTCCGCCGGGGTGGAGTAGCGCAGCGGCGGGGAGAGCAGGATCGCCCCGGTGACCGCCGGGTCGCAGCCGTACTTGAGCGTCAGGTCGGTGCCGAACGACCAGCCGAGCAGCCAGATGTTCGGCAGCTCGGCGAACTCGGCGTACTCGATGGCGGCGGCGACGTCGAAACGCTCGCCGACGGCGTTGTCGAAGGCGCCCTCGCTGGTGCCGCGCAGGCTGCTGGTGCCCCGGGTGTTGAAGCGGAGCACCGCCAGGTCGGCCAGGGCCGGCAGGCGCCACGCCGCCTTGCGGAACACGTGGCTGTCCATCATCCCGCCGTGCGTGGGCAGCGGGTGCAGGCAGACGAGGGTGCCCACCGGCTCCCGGTCCAGCGGTCGAGCCAGCTCGCCGACCAGCCGCAGTCCGTCCGCGGTGTGCAGTTCGATGTCCTCGCGACGCCCGGGCAGGATGGTGGACGCGCGGATCGGTGTGCTCACCCGTCCAGTCTCACCCGTGCGGCCGGGGACCGCCGGGCGGGGCGGAAACAGGGTGATCCAGATCGCTCAGCCGTACCGGGGGGCGCCGCGACCGCGCTGGACGACCGGCCCGCGCCGGTCCCGGGCGCGCCAGCAGCCGCTGTGCCAGTGCCGCCGGTCCGTCAGGTCGCCCCGCCCGTCGGCCGGCCACGCCACCAGGTGCGCCACCCCGGGCCGGATCTCCTGGTCGCAGCCCGGACAGCGGTACGTCTTGGTGGACGCCCCGCCGCTGATCCCGCGCACCTGCCACTCGCCGTCGCGCCACTGCTGCACCGAGGCGACGCCCTGACGGGCCCGGTCGGAGTCGAGGTGCGCGGACTCATCGCGGCGGGGTCGGTTGCGACGGGGGCTCACGGTCACCAAGCGTACGGGCCGACGGCGGGAGGGCCAGTCGGCCCGGCCCGGCCCGGTCAGTCCCAGGTCTCGGGGCGGGTCAGGTCCTCGGCGACCCGCGCCCCGCCTAGTACGAGGGCGGCGTCCTGCTCGGTGAAGCCGTCGAAGGGCCAGCCGAAGTCGGCCACCAGGTGGGCCTTCGGGAATCCGAGCAGCTCCAGTTGCTCGCCCTGCGGGTAACGGTAGGCGGGCCGGCCGGCGATCGTCCGGTTCCCCTCGGTCCGGCTGCTGGCGATACTCCTCGCGTACTCGAAGGACACGGTCATCTGCCGCTGCTCGCTCGCGGTCACCCGCAGCGACACCTGCAGCGTGGCGGGGAAGGAGTCCGCGTCGATCCGGCAGCCGGTGAGCCGGGCGCCGGTGGGCAGCGTGGATAGCCGCACCGGGCCGTCGCAGCGGCGCGCGTCGCCCAGCCGGAGGGCGCGGAGCGCCACGTCGATCTCCCGAGCGGTGGCGGCGGTCACGGTGGCCCGGGCGTACAGGCCGCGGGCAGGTTGCCAGAGCCGGACCCAGCTGGGCGTCTCTCCCCTGCCCCGGTGCCGGCGATCGCTGCCGTCGTAGGCCTTCTCGGCGGTCCCCGACACGTCGAACGGCAGTCCGTCGACCACACCGTGCATGAGCGCGGCGGCGGAGGTGGTCAGCTCGACGGTGACCGCCCGGCCACCGCCGACGTCGGCCCGGACCAGCTCCACCCCCGACCAGACCTCCCAGCCCAGGTAGCGGGCCCGGGCCGGGTCGAACCCGAAGTGCAGCACCTGCGGATCCGTGCCGACCAGGTCGGGCCGGCTCGCGGCTCCCGGTACGCCGTCCGCCCGGGCCGGCGTCACCGCGGAGGTTCCCGGCGCGGCGGCGTACGGTGGGCGTACCTCCTCCAGCCAGCCGGCGCTGGTGGCGACGGCGAGCCCGAGCACCGCCACCAGGCCCACGGCGACCCCCGCGCCGGCCCGACGACGACGGCGGGCCTTACCCCCGGCGACCGCACGCGCCGTCAGCCGGTCGGTGTCGACCGTTCCCTCGGCGCGCTCGCGCAGCACCCGTACGATCCGCTCGTCAAGGTCGGTCACGGCCGGCTCCCGTTCGTCGTCGGGAGGTCGCAGCGCTCCCGGAGGTGGGCGAGCGCCCGCATGGCATGGGTGCGGACGGTGACCGGCGAGCAGTCCAAAATCTGGGCGATGGTCGCGTCGTCGAGGTCCTCGTAGTAGCGCAGCACGAGCACCGCCCGCTGGCGTTCCGGCAGCCCGAGGACGAGCCGCCACATCGCGTCCCGGTCGGCGGTCTCCCCGCCGAGGTCGCCGCGCTGCGGCCGCTCGGCGAAGTCGGCCGTCGCCAGTTCCCGGCTCGCGCGCCGGCGCCACCAGGAGTTGTTGGCGTTGACCAGCATCCGGCGCACGTACACGTCGGGCCGGTCCGCCCGGGCGATCCGCCGCCAGTGCACGTAAGCGCGGGCGAGGACGTCCTGGGTGAGGTCCTCGGCCCGGTGCTCGTCCCCGGTCAGCAGCCGGGCCAGCCGGATCAGGGCCGGCCCGCGGCTGCTGACGTACTCCTCGAAGGTCACACCATGCAGACGCCGTCATCGGCGCCGGGCGTTGACCCGCTCAGCGACGGGTGTGGTCGCGGAAGCCGCGGCCGCTCTTGCGACCCAGGTAGCCGGCCGTGACCAGGTGCTCCAGCAGCGGGGCGGGCGCGAAGCCCGGCTCACGCAGCTCCAGGTAGAGCTCCCGCTGGATGGCCAGCGAGACGTCCAGGCCGACCACGTCGAGCAGCTCGAACGGGCCCATCGGGTAGCCGCAGCCCAGCTTCATCGCGTAGTCGATGTCGTCGGCGGTGGAGTAACTGGCCTCCAGCATCTTGACCGCGTCGTTGAGGTACGGGAAGAGCAGCGCGTTGACGACGAAGCCGGACCGGTCGCCGCAGACCACGCCCGTCTTGCCCAGCGCGGCGCAGACGGCGCGGGCGGTGGCGGTCGTCTCGGCCGAGGTCCGGATGGTCTGCACGATCTCGACGAGCGGCATGACGGGGGCCGGGTTGAAGAAGTGCAACCCGACCACGTCGGCGGGCCGCTGGGTGGCCATCGCGACGTCGATCACCGGCAGCGACGAGGTGGTGGTGGCGAGCACGACGCCCGGCTTGCAGATCTCGTCGAGGCTGGCGAAGAGGGCCTTCTTGACGCTCAGCTCCTCCACCACGGCCTCGACCACGAGGTCGACGTCCGCGAGGTGCTCCAGGGTGGCCGACCAGTTGATCCGGCCGAGCGCGGCGTCCCGGTCGGTCTCGCTGACCTTGCCGCGCACCACGCCCTTGTTGAGCGAGGTCTTGACCGCTTCGCAGACCTTCGCGGACTTCTCCGCGCCCCGGGTCACCGAGACGACCTCGTACCCGGCCTTGGCGAAGACCTCGATGATCCCGGTGGCCATCGTCCCGGAGCCCACCACGCCCACCTTCGCGGTGGCGCGCGCGCCGTCGGCCAGCGCCGGCTCCGCGGCCACGGGCGTCCGCTCGTCCGGTACGACCTTCGGGGAGCCCGGCCGCTCGTAGGTGTAGAAGCCCCGGCCGGACTTGCGGCCGAGCAGCCCGGCGGTGACCATCTGCTTGATCAGCGGCACCGGGGCGTGCCGGCGGTCCCGGCCGCCGCGCCGGTACATGGTGTCCAGGATCTCGTACGCGGTGTCCAGGCCGATCAGGTCCATCAGCGCCAGCGGGCCCATCGGCAGGCCGCAGCCGAGCTTCATGGCCGCGTCGATGTCCTCGCGGGTGGCGTAGTGCGACTCGAACATGCCGACGGCGTGGTTGAGGTAGCCGAAGAGCAGCGCGTTGGCGATGAATCCGGCGCGGTCGTTGATGGTCACGTCGACCTTGCCGAGCCGCTCGCAGAGCGCCTCCACGTCGGCGACCACGTCGGCGGAGGTGACCACCGTCCGGACCACCTCGACGAGCTTCATGACCGGGGCCGGGTTGAAGAAGTGGATGCCGATCACCTGGTTGGGCCGGCTGGTGGCGACGGAGATCTCGGTGACGCTCAACGACGAGGTGTTGGTGGCGAGGATCGCCTCGGGCTTGCAGACCCGGTCCAGCTCGGCGAAGATCCGCTGCTTGAGGTCCAGGTGCTCGGGCACCGCCTCGATGACGAGGTCCACCGAGTGCAGCGCGTCCAGCCCGACCTGCCAGTGGACCCGGCTCAGCAGCGCGTCCCGGTCCGCCTCGGCGAGCTTGCCCTTGGTCACGGCCCGGTCCGTCGAGCCGGTCAGGGTGGCCCGACCGCGCTCCAGCGCGCCCTCGGAGATCTCGACCGCGACGACGTCGACGCCGTTGCGCGCGAATACCTCGACGATGCCGGCACCCATGGTGCCCAGACCCACAACGCCCACGCTGGTGAACTCGCGCGCCACGACCGGCCTCCCCAATGCTCCGCACAGCCGCGTGAACGGCCACTAAGGTTATGCGCGCGAGTCTGCCACGTGACGTTCGGTTGTCGAGACGCGGTGGGGTATTTCACGAGCGGCGCGGCCCGTCGGCCCGCCCGTCGTCAGGCCGCCCCGCCGGTCAGCCGGAGCAGCTCGGCGACGAACTCGGCCGGCCGCTCCAGGTGCGGGCTGTGCCCACAGCCGGGCAGCAGCACCTCCCGGTACGCGCCACCGGCCGCCGCGTACCGCTCCAGCACCGCCCGGGTCTGCCCCACCATCGGCTGCGCCGGGCAGGCATCCGCCCCCGGCCAGCCCGGCACCGCGCCGAGCGAGCCCAGGTGCGCCAGGTCGAACAGCGAGGTGTCCGAGACGATCACGTCGGCGTCCCCGTGGATCCAGGTGACCGGCGGCTTGCCGGCGACGGCCACGAGTTCGTCGGCGACCCGGAAGTACGCCGGGGAGAGCGCGTTGAGCACGCCGCGCCGGCCCGGAGCGGTGCCGGGCCAGTTCGTCGAGTCCACCGCCGTGCCCGGGTAGTTGTCGTCGCCCGTCGCGGTGGTGAGGAGGGTGTCCAGCAGCAGTTCCTCGTCGTCGCCGAGCGAGGCCGGGTCCGCCACGTAGGTGGCCCGCAGCACGTTGCGCGGGCTGGCCTGGCTGTCCGCGCCCCGGTCGCCGGCGGCCAGCCGCTTGACGAACTCCTGGTTGGCCGTGCCCGCCCCGGTGCCGGCGAAGTCGGACGTGGTGGGGGTGCCGGCCAGGTCGCGGGTGCCCCCGTAGCCGTACGGCGAGACCGGCGCGGCGAGCAGCAACGCGGCCACCCGGTCGGGGTGGTCGACCAGCAGCCGCATGGCCACTCCCCCGCCCAGCGAGTGCCCGACGACCACCGGCCGGGCGCCGGGCGCGAACAGGGACGGCTCGTCCAGCAGCGCGGCGAGGTCGTCGGAGAAGTCGGTCAGCCCCCGGGTCGCGTCCACCGGGGCGGTGTCGGTGTACCCGTAGCCCCGCAGGTCGGGCGCGACCACCCGGAGGGTGTCCGGCAGCCGCCGCACCAGCGGCTCCCAGAACGCCGCGGACGAGCAGTTGCCGTGGATCAGCAGCACGGGCACGCCGTCCGGCGGCCCGGCCACCCGCACCGCCTGGGTGATCCCGTTCGCCGACACGAGCTGCTGTCCGGTCTCCATCCGCGGCATGCTGCCACGACGCCCCGGCCGCGTCCATGGGTCCTCCCGCCATGTTCCCTGGTCGGGAAGTGTGCGGCGACAGGTCAGGACGGGGCGGACCCCAGCGCGCCCACCGGCAGCGGCGGCACCGCGTCGGGACCCTGGAGGGCCGGCATCGCGGCCGACAGCGACGGCGCCGGCTGGGCAGCCTGAAGGGCGGGGGTCACGAGGGGGTCGGCGCCCGGGAGGGCCGGGGTCGCGATCGGCAGCGGCAGCGTCGGGCGGTGGTCCCGGCGCGGCTGGCCGAAGCTGAGCCCCACCGGATCGGTCCGCGCCACGCCCGGGTCGAAGAGGCGCAGCTCGGTGCGCCCGAGCCGGATCACGTCCCCGTCGGCCAACTGCTCCACGCCGGTGATCCGCCGGTCGTTCAGCCAGGTGCCGTTGGTCGAGCCCAGGTCCGCCAGGCAGGCGCCCTCGTCCGTCAGCCAGACCTCGGCGTGCCGGCGGCTCAGGTGCGCGTCGGGCACGACGATGTCGGCGGTCGGCACCCGACCGATCACCTGCCGCACCGGGCCGACCCGGAAACTCAGCCCCCGCATCGCCCCACCCGCCACCGTCAGCAACGGCATCAGTTCCGGACGCTCCTCCATGGACAGTCAGCCCCCCACACCGCGCGGTCACCCCGCGCGTCAGCCTGCCACCACACGGTAGTCGCCCTCGACCGCCGGGCGGTCACCTCCACGCCCCCGGCCGGACACCTCCCGTTCGCCGGTTCGGCGTCCACCGGCTGACAAAACCGCGAACAAGTCCCGGCCGGCCGGACACCCGGCCACGTCCACGGAATCGGGCACCACCGCGTTCAACGAGGCCGGGCGGCGGGCCATGACCTCTTCCGTACGGGTGGCCCGGCGGACCGGAACCAGCGGGCGCGCCACCCTACCGGCGAGTAATCCTCAGGTCTAGACTTCCGTCATGACGGCTGTGCATGCCCCGGGAACCCCGGTCATCGAGGACGGTCGGCTGGTGTCGACGAGCCCGGCGACCGGCGCGGAGGTCGGTCGCCTGCCGGTGGCGACCGCCGAGGACGTCGCGCGGGCGGTCGACCGCGCCCGGCCGGCCGGCGAGTGGTGGGCCGGGCTCGGCTTCGCCGCGCGCAGGGAGCAGCTGCTGCGGTGGCGGGCCCTGCTCGCCCGGCGGATCGAGGAGCTGGCCGAGCTGGTGCACGCCGAGGGCGGCAAGCCGTTGGCCGACGCCATCGTGGAGATCGTCAGCGCCGTCGAGCACGTCGACTGGGCGGCCCGCAACGCCCGCCGGGTGCTGGGCCCCCGCCGGGTCCGCTCGCGGCTCGTCCTGGCCGAGTTCTCCGCCCACCTCGAATACCAGCCGCACGGCGTGATCGGCGTGATCGGGCCGTGGAACTATCCCGTCTTCACCCCGATCGGCTCCGTCGCGTACGCGCTCGCGGCCGGGAACGCGGTGGTGCTGAAGCCCAGCGAGTACACCCCCGCCGTCGGGCAGTGGCTGGTCGACACGTTCGCCGAGGTGGTGCCGGAACGCCCGGTGTTCACCGCGGTGCACGGGCTCGGTGACGTCGGCGCCGCACTCTGCCGCTCCGGGGTGGGCAAGGTGGCCTTCACCGGCTCGTCCGCCACCGCCAGGAAGGTGATGGCGGCCTGCGCCGAGTCGCTGACGCCCGTGCTGCTGGAGGCGGGCGGCAAGGACGCGATGATCGTCGACGCCGACGCCGACCTGGACGCCGCCGCCGAGGCGTGCGTCTGGGGCGCGCTCACCAACGCCGGCCAGACCTGCATCGGCATCGAGCGGGTCTACGCGGTCGAGCCGGTCTTCGACGCCTTCGTCGGGAAGGTGGTCGAGCGGGCCGGCCGGTTGACCGTCGGCCCCGACGACGCCGACATCGGCCCGATCACCATGCCGAGCCAGCTCGACGTGATCCGCCGGCACATCGACGACGCGCTGGCCCGGGGCGGCCGGGCGGTGCTGGGCGGCGCCGACGCGGTGCAGCCGCCGTACGTGCGCCCGACCGTGCTGGTGGACGTGCCGGAGGACTCACTCGCCGTACGCGAGGAGACCTTCGGCCCGACCCTGACCGTCAACCGGGTCCGCGACGCCGACGAGGCCGTCGCCCGGGCCAACGCCCTGTCGTACGGCCTGGGGGGTTCGGTCTTCGGCCGGCGGCGCGCGGTGGCGATCGCCCGGCGGCTGCGCTCGGGGATGGCGTCGGTCAACTCGACGCTGACCTTCGCCGGGATGTCCACGCTGCCGTTCGGCGGCGTCGGCGACTCCGGCTTCGGCCGCATCCACGGCGAGGACGGGCTGCGCGAATTCAGCCGCGCCAAGGCGATCACCCGCCGGCGGGCCCGGTCGCTGCTGGCCTCCACGACCTTCGAGCGGACGCCGGCCGACGTCGCCCGGCTCGTCAGGGCCATCAAGACGATGTACGGCCGGTGAGCCACGGGGCGGAGGGCGTCAGAAGAGGGTGAGTTCGTCCCGCTCGATGCCGCGCAGCTTGTCGTAGTCCACGACGACGCAGCGGATGCCCCGGTCCGTGGCGAGCACCCTGGCCTGCGGCTTGATCTCCTGCGCGGCGAACACCCCGGCGACGGGCGCGAGCAGCGGGTCGCGGTTCATCAACTCCAGGTACCGGGTGAGCTGCTCCACGCCGTCGATCTCGCCGCGCCGCTTCACCTCCACCGCCACGGCACCCTGGTTGGCGTCCCGGCAGAGCAGGTCCACCGGACCGATGGCCGTCATGTACTCCCGGCGGACCAGCGTGAACCCCTCGCCGAGCGTCTCCGGGTTGGCCGCCAGCAACTCCTGGAGGTGCGCCTCCACGCCGTCCTTGCGCAGGCCCGGGTCGACGCCCAGCTCGTACGAGGTGTCCTGGAAGATCTCCTCCAGGGTGATCCGCAGCTCCTCGCCGGCCTTGTTGACGACCCGCCAGACACCGGGGGCCTCCTCCAGCCGGCAGGGCGGGCTCATCCAGTTCAGCGGCTTGTACGCCCGGTCGTCGGCGTGGATCGACACCGATCCGTCCGCCTTCACCATCAGCAACCGGGTGGCCGGCGGCAGGTGGGCCGAGAGCCGTCCGACGTAGTCCACCGAGCACTTCGCAATCACCAACCGCACCCGACGAGGGTAGCCGAGGCCCCAGCCCGCGCCACCGAGCGGCACTGGCGTGGCGGTGGGATGCTGAGACGGTGCTCGAAGTTCTCACCGGTACCGGCCTCGCCGCCTCAGCGGGGCTGAACGCCTACATCCCCCTGCTCACCATGGGGTTGCTGGCCCGCTACACCAGCCTGATCGACCTGCCCGCCGGCTGGCAGTGGCTCGGCAACGGCTGGGTGCTCGCCATCCTGGCGGTGCTGCTGGTCATCGAGGTCGTGGCCGACAAGGTGCCCGTGGTCGACCACGTCAACGACGTGGTGCAGACCGTGGTCCGGCCCACCGCGGGTGGCCTGGCCTTCGGCGCGGGCTCGTCGTCGGAGACGGTGACGGTGAGCGACCCGGGGAGCTTCTTCTCCTCCCACCAGTGGGTCCCGGTGGTGACCGGGGTGCTGATCGCCCTCGGCGTGCACCTGCTGAAGTCCGCCGCCCGACCGGTCGTCAACGCGACCACGGCCGGCGTCGGCGCCCCGGTGGCCAGCACCGCCGAGGACGCCACCAGCGTGGTCATGTCGGTGGTGGCGATCATCCTGCCGGTGCTGGTACTGGCGTTCCTGCTCGGGCTGGTCCTCTTCGTCGTCTGGTTCGTGCGCCGCCGGTCCGACCGACGCCGCGAACGTCAGGCGGCCCGGGCCGCCGGCTTCCGCGTCTGACCCTCGTACGCACCGACGGCCGGCCACCCCGCGTGGGGTGCCGGCCGTCGTCGGTGGTCGAGATGTGCCGCTGGCCGGCGCCCGTGTCGGGTGCCGGCCAGCGTTCCCCCTTGTGGTGGAAAGTCTGTCTCTGTGTGTCAGTTGTTCCAGTGCTTGGCGACGAGGTCGGCGGCCTGCTGTTCCCACTGGGCGTAGTGGTCGGGGTACGCCGATACCTGCACGGTCTGTGCGGCCTCGGTCAGGGGCATGTCCTGCCACCCGTCGACCTGCTTGAGGCCCTTCAGGAACGCCGTGGTCGAGTACTCGGG